>JANXAX010000018.1:6123-16908 GCA_025062175.1 Anaerolineae bacterium
GGCGCTGTCCTCTTGCAAGAGCGCTGCACCAAGTGTCACAACCTGAGGCGCGTCGAGACAGCGAAGAAGACCGCAGAGGAGTGGCAAAAAACTGTCGAACGCATGGTGTCCAAAGGGGCGCAGCTGAGCGCGGAGGAGCAGAAGGTGCTTATCGAATACCTGGCGGCGACCTATAAGGCTGCAGCCGCGCCCGAAGACCCCGCCGAGTGGATCAAGATCAAGGTAGCGGCAGCGCCCGAAAGCTTCGCCCCAACAGCGACGCCCCCCAAGGTCACCAAGATCAGGGTGGGCACCAACGCGGAATATCCCCCCTTTGAATTTGTCGACGAAAGCGGTCGCATCGTCGGCTTTGACCCGGACCTGATGGCGGCCATCGCCAAGGCGGCCGGCTTTGAGGTGGAGTGGATCAACACGCGCTGGGACGGCATCTTCGTCGCCCTGGCCAGCGGCGAGTTCGACGCGGTGATGTCGGCCGCGACGATTACGGAGGAGCGCAAACAGACGGTCGACTTCAGTGATCCCTATTTCAACGCTGGCCAGGTGCTCTCGGTGAAGATCGGCAGCCCCTACAAGACCCCGGCCGACCTCGCTGGCAAGAAGATCGGTGTGCAGCTGGGCACCACCGGTGACATCTGGGCCACCGAAAACACCCAAGCCGAGATCGTGCGCTACGACGAGGTCACCCTGGCCTTCCAGGCGCTCGCCAACGGCGATGTAGACGCCGTCATCGCCGATGGGCCCACCTCGGTGGCGATCATTCAGGCCAACCCGGAGATGGGACTCCAAGTGGTGGGTGAACCCTTCACCGAGGAGTACTACGGCATCGCGGTGAACAAGAACAAGCCCGAAGTCCTGGCCGCTATCAACGCCGGGCTGAAGGCGGTCAAAGAGTCGAGTGAGTACGACAAGATTTATCAGAAGTGGTTCGGCACCCAGCCCGCCACCCCTGAAGCCACTCCGGCGGCGGAAGAGGATCCATGCGCTTATGGCGGCGAGTTCAAGTCCATCGAAGCCCTGGACGACCTGACGGTCAAGTTCACACTGTGCTATCCAGACGTCGCGTTCCTATCCAAGATTGCTTTCATCGCCTTCAGCATCCACCCTTCGGAGCAGCTAGAGGCGGAGAAAGGAGGCGGCAAGCTGCTGGAGAAGCCCATCGGCACCGGGCCCTATCAAATTGTCGAATGGAAGCGCGGGGAGTACATCTCTTTCAAGCGCTTCGACGACTATTGGGGTGAGAAAGCCAAGACGCCCAACCTGATCTTCCGCTGGAGCGCCGAATCGGCGCAGCGCACACTAGAGCTCCAGGCCGGCACAGTGGACGGCATCGACAATCCAGGGCCTGAGGACTTCAAGATCATCGAAGCCGACCCCAACCTGAAGCTTTATCCGCGCGAGGGTTTCAACATTTTCTACATTGGCTTCAACACCGCCTACCCACCCTTCGACAACGAGAAAGTGCGCCAGGCGATTGCTATGGGCATCGACCGCAAGCGCATTGTCGAGAACTTCTACCCACCGGTCGGCTCCGAGGTGGCGGACTACTTTATGCCGTGTTCCATGCCGGGCGGCTGCGTCGGCCCCAAGTGGTACGAGTTTAACCCTGCCGAGGCGCGTCGACTGCTGGCTGAGGCAGGCTATCCGGACGGCTTCGAGACCGAGATCGCGCTGCGCGACGTGGTGCGCTCTTACCTGCCCGAGCCCAAGGCTGTCGCCCAGGATATCCAGGCGCAGCTCAAGGAGAATCTGAACATCACCGCCAAGATTGTAGTGATGGAATCGGGCGCTTTCCTAGACGCGGCAGACAGCGGGCAGCTTAAGGGGTTGCATCTGCTCGGTTGGAACGGAGACTACCCGGATCCTACCAACTTCCTGGACTACCACTTCGGCGCTGGTGCTTCCAAGCAGTTTGGGCCTGGCTTCCCGGATATTCACGAAGTCTTGAAGCAAGCGGCACAGATCAGCGACATGGATAAGCGCATCCAGCTCTATGCCAAGGCCAACGAGCTGTTGCGCCAGCATGTGCCGATGATCCCGGTGGCGCACGGCGGTTCCGCGACGGCGTTCAAGGCCTCCGTCCAAGGCGCTCATGCCAGCCCGCTGGGCATCGAATACTTTGCCGTGATGGAGATCCCTGGCCAGGACACGCTGGTGTGGATGCAAAACGCTGAGCCGATCAGCCTCTACTGCAACGATGAGACCGACGGCGAATCGCTGCGCGCTTGTGAACAAGTGCTTGAGTCGCTGATGGCTTTCGAAGTGGGTGGTATGGCGGTCAAGCCGGGCCTGGCCGAGTCGTATGAGGTAAACCAGGACTTGACTGAGTGGACGTTCAAGCTGCGCCGGGGGGTCAAGTTCCACGACGGCTCCACCCTGGACGCTCAGGACGTGGTCACCTCGTTCAACGCATGGTGGGACGCGGCTAGCCCGCTGCACACTGGCAACACCGGTGCCTTCACCTACTTCCAGGCACTCTTCGGTGCGTTTAAGAACGCGCCTCCGGCGACTGAGTAGTCATATTTCTCTTGGGTTCGCTCCTGCTGGGGAAACATCATCGGCGGGAGCGAACCGTATCACCTGTCATCATAGCGCAACGTATATCTGTGTTACTTGCTCCCCTTCTTGATGTACCGCGTGGGAATCCGAAGAAGGGGAGCAAGGTTTTGTGCGATCTAAAGACGGTTGAGGTCAGTACAGTCAGGAGCAGTGGATCACTTGTGACACGTTATGTTATCAACCGCCTGCTCATGGCGGTGCCAGTCGTGTTCGGTGTGTTGTTCATCACGTTTGCCCTGGCGCGCGTGATCCCCGGCGACCCATGCCGCGCTATCCTGGGCGAGAAAGCCACCGATGCCGTATGCGAGAAGTTTATCAAGGATAAAGGGCTCGATCAGCCCATCCCGGTACAATTCGCGGTCTATCTGAAGGAAATTGCCCAGGGTGATTTCGGGGTCTCCCTCCGCACGAAGCAGGCGGTCACCGAGATGATCATAGAACGGTTGCCGCAAACGATTGAGCTGACCGTTGCCGCGATGCTCTTTGCCAGCACATTGGGTATCTTCCTCGGTATGATTGCAGCCTATTGGGCCAATAGCAAGGTGGACGTCGCGGTGATGATCGGCGCCAACATCGGGGTTTCTATGCCCGTTTTCTGGTTGGGGCTGATGCTGGCCTATATCTTCGCCTTGCTACTCAAAGACACCCCCTTCTGGTTGCCCCCTTCGGGACGCCTGAGCTCCGGAATCACTGTCGCCAACCTGCCCCAGTTGTGGGGCATCGAGCCCGGACATGGGCTGTATGGCATTGTGTCGTTCATCTCCAACTTGGTGATCTTAAATGCGCTTATCACCGGCAATTGGACGGCGCTGAGCGACGCGCTCAAACATCTCATCCTGCCGGCAGTTGCGCTGGGTACCATCCCGATGTCCATCATCGCCCGAATGACGCGTTCCAGCTTGCTCGAAGTGCTCGGGTTGGATTACATCCGCACAGCGCGCGCCAAGGGGTTGCGCGAGATCTGGGTGATCTTCCGCCATGCAATGTCCAACGCGATGCTACCCGTGGTCACGGTGATCGGCCTATCGCTGGGCTCGCTGCTCAGCGGGGCGGTGCTGACTGAGACAATCTTCGGTCTCTCAGGTGTGGGGCGCATCATGTACGATTCGATCACCGCGCGTGATTACGGGGTCGTCCAGGGATTTGTGGTGGTGATTGCGATGATCTACGTGCTGGTCAACCTGGCAGTGGACCTTTCTTATGCTGTACTTGATCCGCGTATCCGGCTGGACTAAGGGATGAGTTGTGATACCATGGCACCCTCGGGACTGCTGATGCGCAAGCTGGATACGATATTGCCGCGCGGCTCGAGTCTGTGGGTGGACACACTGCGCAATATCGTGCACAGACGCTCAGCCATCGTGGGCGCAGTGATGCTCTTCTTGCTGATTGTCACTGCGGTTTTTGCCCCCGTGATCGCCACGCACGACCCGGAGATGGTCTTACTCGGGGTCGAGAACGTGAAACGACGCAGCCCGCCGTGTATCCATCTATTGGGGTGTCCGTCGGACCGACCGCAGCACCTGATGGGTGTAGACGGTAATGTACGCGATTTCTTCAGCCGTATGGTCTACGGTGCACGTCTCTCGCTGCAGATCGGCTTTTCCACTGTCTTCTTCGCGATTGTAGTAGGCGGCCTGCTGATCGGAGCTGTCTCCGGCTACGTGGGCGGTTGGGTGGACAACCTGCTGATGCGCATCATGGACGTCATCCTGGCCTTTCCCTACCTGCTGTTGGCAATCGCCATCGTCACCGTCCTCGGTCCGGGGTTGATCAACGCGCTGCTGGCCATCGGTATCGTCTCGATTCCGATCTATGCACGGGTGATGCGCTCCAGCGTGCTCGCCATCAAGCAAATGGATTTTGTGCTGGCGGACCGCGCCATCGGGGTACCGCCGGCGCGCATCCTCTTCCGCCGTATCATGCCTAACGCGCTGACGCCACTGATCGTACAAGGGACATTGGGCATCGCCACGGCGATCCTGGACGCAGCGGCGCTCTCCTTCCTGGGATTGGGCGCCCAACCGCCGACGCCGGAATGGGGACTGATGTTGAGCGAAGAGCGCAATCAAGTGTTCACCGCGCCGCACCTGGTGTTCTTCCCAGGCTTTGCGATTATGCTGACCGTGTTATCCTTCAACCTGTTAGGCGATGGATTGCGCGATGCACTCGACCCACGTTTGCGGCATCGCTGATGGCTGAGTGGGCAGGAGGATGAAGGGAGTGTGCTTATGGAATCGGGAGGGAGCTCTGAATCGTTGGCCAAGGTGCTACAACCCGACCTGATGGCGCGCCGGCGCGGACGCATTGGCCTGGCCATCCCCTGGGAACACATTCCGTGGTGGGGCATCATTGTGCTCCTTGTGGGCGTCGTCGTCGGCTTCTCGGCTCTGACAAATACGCGCTACATCGACGCGCTCTATTTCATCTTCGACCTACCGTGGAATAAGACCGCCATCGCGCGCGGCAAGGTGGACGAAAATGGACGTTGGCAGGTGATGATTCAGCCTGGCTTAGCGCCTGGCGCCTACACGCTCTATGCCCAATTCAACGATCGAGAAGGCAACTTCGTTGGGCGCAGCGAAGTCTATCATATCGTGGTGCCGGAGGGGGTTTCGGCTAAAGAGTCGCCACCTATCATCGTGCCATCGCCCCAAGCACGCACGGTCGATACGTCCACACCTACGCTGGCGGGCGAGTCCGTCGCAGGTTATGAGGTGATCGTGTATGACGATTTCAGCCACAACCTATGGCGAGTATTGACGCGCATCGCCACGGCAAACGGGGTACTGTTGACCATCCGCACGACGTTGCTGGCCTACGCAGGCGCGCTGGTGCTCGGGCTGATCTTTGGTGTGATGCGCGTCACCAACCGCTCGCCCAACCTACTCCATCACGCCGGTCGACGGGTGGCGGTCGGGCTGGCCCTGGCACTCGCCGTACTGGCGGTGGTGCCCGCTGCGCGAACGCTGCCGTTAGCTGGGATGGTGATGTTGGGCGGGCCGACCCTATTGTTTCTACTGCCGGCATTACCTTATACCATCTCCACGCTCTATGTCGAGGTGGTGCGTGGCGTGCCGATGTTGGTTATCATCCTCTACATGGGCTTCGCAGTGACCCCGGCCTTGCGTGAAAGCACCAACAACGTGGTGGATTTACGCGGCTGGCCCGCCGCGCTGATCGGTCTGGCGTTCGGCTACGGCGCCTATCTGGCCGAGGTCTTCCGTGCCGGCATCCAATCCATCCCGCGCGGCCAGATGGAGGCCGCGCGTTCGCTGGGCATGAGCTATATGCAGGCCATGCGCTATGTCATCCTGCCCCAAGCGGTGCGCGTGGTGCTCCCACCGCTGGGCAACGATTTTATCTCGATGCTCAAGGACTCCTCACTCATCTCTGTCATCGCCTTGCCCGAGGTGCTGCAACAGGGCCGTCTGTGGATCTCGCGCAACTTTCGTGCGTTTGAGGGCTTCAACTCGGTGGTGATGGTCTATTTGGTGATGACCCTGCTGCTCTCGCTGATGGTGCGCACCGTAGAGCGCAAGACCAGTCTGCCGGGCCGCTGAGATACACGGAATTGGAAATACACTCTCGAAACGAGAAGGGAACAAAAGGTATGTTAGGTTAAGGGTTAAGGAGGAAAGCACGAGGCGATGAGTTCACGCCAGCCAGTGATCATTATGGAAAATGTACACAAGCGTTTTGGCAATGTGCACGCGCTGCGTGGGGTGAGCCTGGAAGTGGAGCTGGGCGAAGTGGTAGTCGTGATCGGCCCCAGCGGCTCCGGCAAGTCGACCATGCTACGTTGCATCAACCATCTGGAGACGATCGATAGCGGACGTATCATCGTGGACGGCATTCCGCTGGACAAAGCGCAGAACATCAACAAAGTGCGTGCCGAGGTGGGAATGGTCTTCCAGCTTTTCAACCTCTTCCCCCATTTGACGGCGCTGGAGAACATCACTCTAGCGCAGCGCGTGGTGCGCAAGCGCAGCGCCGAACAAGCGACTGCTATCGCGCTCGAATTGCTCAAGAAGGTGGGCATTCCCGACAAGGCAAATAGCTATCCGCACCAGCTCTCGGGTGGCCAGCAACAACGTGTGGCGATCGCGCGCGCCTTGGCTATGCAACCCAAGATCATGCTGTTCGATGAACCAACCTCGGCGCTGGATCCAGAGATGATCAAAGAGGTGTTGGATGTGATGCTCGACCTGGCGCGTGAGGGGATGACGATGGTGGTTGTCTCGCACGAGATGGGCTTTGCCCGCGCCGCGGCGACACGGATGATCTTTATGGACGAGGGGCAAATCGTCGAGCAAGGTACCCCTGACGAAATCTATTACAACCCCAAGCACGAACGCACTAAGGCGTTTTTGAGCAAGGTGCTGCATTAGCAGAAAGCGATGGCTCTCGTCTATTGCGTCGCCAATCAGAAGGGGGGCGTTGGCAAGACGACTACGGTGGTCAACGTGGGCGATTATCTGACGCTCCGCGGATATAGTGTGTTGGTCGTCGATGTCGACCCCCAGGCGAACGCGACCTCTAGCTTGGGGATGCGGGAGAAGGGGGAAGGTTCTCCTGGGAGTGACCGTCTCACGATCTATGAGGTGCTCATCAACGAGCGACCCATCGGGCATGCCATTCGCACGACACGACGGCCGCGCCTGCACGTCGTGCCATCCGCCCCGGCACTGGCCGGCGCTGAAGTGGAGCTGGTGGGGTTGTTAGGGCGGGAGATGCGTCTGCGCCGCGCCCTTGCGCCGATCCTGCACTACTATGACTATATATTGATTGACACACCCCCTAGCCTGGGACTATTGACCGTCAACGCCCTGACCGCCAGTCGCAATGGTGTGATCATCCCAGTGCAATGTGAGTATCTGGCGCTGGAGGGACTGAGCCATCTCCTGCACACTATCGACTTAGTGCGCCAGCACCTCAATCCCCAGCTCAAGGTCGCCGGCGTAGTGCTGACGATGTATGACAGTCGCACCCGCTTATCTCAAGAAGTCGTGCAGGAGGTAAGAAAGTTCTTCCAAGCGGGGGAGGTATTCCAGACGATTGTGCCGCGTAATGTGCGCCTGAGCGAGGCGCCCAGCTTTGGCGAGACGATCTTCACCTACGCGCCCGAATCAACTGGCGCTATGGCCTATGCCGCCCTGGCCGAGGAATTGCTGGCACGTGCCCCACAGCCGGTTCGCGAGCGAGGAGGAATATGAGCAAGCCGCGTAGTGTCCTAGGACGTGGATTGGGAGCGCTCATCCCCGGCAGCGAGACCCCAACCACCGCGCCGCACGCTGCCGGAATCGTGGAAATCCCGCTGGACCAACTGCGCCCCAATCCGCTGCAACCGCGCCAAGACCTCCGCACCGATGCGCTGGAGGAGTTGGCGGCTTCCATCCGCGCCCACGGGGTGATCCAACCACTGGTGGTAACCCGAGTGGATGAAGGGTATCAGATTGTTACCGGGGAACGTCGCTGGCGCGCGGCACAGCTGGCCGGGTTGGAGCGCGTCCCGGCAATTATCAAGGAGACGACGCCGCGCGAGATGCTTGAGCTGGCGTTGGTGGAGAATCTCCAGCGCGCCGACCTGAACCCGTTGGAGGAGGCAAGCGCTTATCAGCAGCTTATGGACGAATTCGGGCTGACGCAAGAAGAGGTAGCCGCCCAGGTAGGCAAGAGTCGAGCGGCGGTAGCCAACACAATGCGCCTGCTCAAGCTGCCCGACGCAGTCCAACGGGCGCTGGTGGCCGGCGAGATCAGCGAAGGGCATGCGCGTGCCCTGCTCGCCCTGCCCACTCCGGATCAACAACTCCATGCCCTAGAGTCCATCCGCCGCGGTGGCCTGACGGTGCGCCAAACCGAGGCACTGGTGCGCACCCTGCAGGCTCAACCACCAGCGAAGGAGACCTCACCGGCTGCTGAGCATCTCCTCTCTCCCCAGGACCGCTACTTGGTGGAACGCTTCGAAGGGCGCCTCGGCACGCGGGTGGAGCTGCGGCGCGGCAAGAAGGGTGGCCGTCTGGTGATCCACTTCTACTCCGACGAAGAGCTGCGGGCGATCTACCAGGCGGTGGTGGGCGAAGCTGTGTGAGCCTCTCTCGGCACCCATATTGACGCTTCGCCCCCATCTTGTTATGATGGAAAGAGCCCTGACAACCCGAGTGGAGCGGCTGTGGCACATGACTTGCGCTTGTCTGCGATAGAGCCCGCCGCTGCCCCGGCGCGGGCCAGCCTGCCCCGGCGGCGCACCCTGACTCGCCTCGCTGTGGCCCTCCTCGCTGTGGCACTGGGCTGGGTCGCCCAAGATCTGCTGCAGCAGGATTGGCTTTGGGAAGGGCTGCTGCTGTATGCCGCAGCTGCCTGGCTCTTCGCCTGGCAGCTGCGCCAAGCACCGCCGGTAGAGACCGTTTCGATGCACCCCGTCGGGGACACCGCGCTGTCTGTTCCCCTCAAGCTGCACAGCGGAGGGCAAAGTGTCATATCCTACCTGGGCCTTGGCATCGTGGGGCTGAGCGTCACGTTGTCCGGTGTAGCCTTGGTGCACTTCGGCCGTCTGGACAACGCGACAGGCTGGATGTACCACCTGGCCAGCTGGGGCGTGTTTATCTTGGGAGTGAAACTAGCCGCAACGCATACCACCGCTGTCCGACCTGCTGACCGCATATCCGTGTCCCGCAGTAGCTGGTTGCGGGTAGACGTGTGGCTGCTGGCCATCCTGGCGCTCGCGCTCTTCTTCCGCTTGTACCGTTTCCATTCAGTGCCCTTTGGTGTCTGGTATGATGAGGCGGTGGCGGGCATCGAGGCGCGCCTAGTGTGGGACGACCCCAACTTTCGCCCCGTCTTCTGGGAGTCGATGAACCACCCCGCCCACCACCTTTACCTGTTCGCGTTGTCCATCCGCCTCTTCGGGGACACCATCTGGGGGCTGCGTGCCCTTAGTGTCGCCTTTGGCATAGGCAATGTGATCATGGCCTATCTGCTCGGCAATGCCCTGCACGGACGGCGCTGGGGCCTGTTGCTCGCCTTTCTGGTGGCCACGTCCCGTTGGGATGTCAATTTCAGCCGCATTGCCATGAACAGCATCAGCGCGCACTTCTTCGTCTTTCCAACCCTCTTTTGTGCGGTGTATGCGTGGCGCAGCCGGCTGCAGTCACCCGGCTGGATGGCGGCCACCGGCCTGGTGTTGGGATTAGGGCTGTGTTTTCACACCGCTTTCCGCCTCTTTGCCATGGCCTTCGTGCTCTTCGGCGGGGTGCTGCTGATCCGCCAAGTGAAACGATGGTGGGAAGACAAGGATTCCCATACCCAGCGCATAGGTGTAATGCGGCAGACTATATATTCCGGTGTGCTGTTCCTGGTCGCCGTATGGCTGGCGACGGCGCCGGTAGTACAGTTTGCGCTCGCCCATCCGGCGATCTTTTGGCAGCGCACCCGCACCGTTTCCATTTTCACCAACCGCGAGAACCCTGACCTGGCGATGGCGCTGCTACACAACATTCGCAAGCACGCGCTGATGTTCAACTACCGCGGCGATCCTAACGGGCGACATAACCTGCCCGGCGCGCCCATGCTGGACCGCCTTTCGGGGGTGCTCTTCGTCCTGGGCCTGGCGCTGGCAGTCGCCCGCCGCGACTGGGCGAGCCGTTTCTTCTTGCTCTTGTTCCCCTTTGGCTTGGCCGGTGGCATCTTCTCGCTCGACTTCGAAGCGCCGCAGTCGTTGCGTTCCCTTGCCGCGCTTCCGGCAGTGGTCTACTTCATCGCGCTCAGCCTGGACGCGCTGTGGAGGGAATGGCGCTGGAACGCTGCGATCGTCCGGCCACGCTGGAGCTGGCTCGCCGTTGTGTTGGGGCTGGGAATGATCACGGTTGAGAATGCCCATATGTATTTCGTGCGCCAGGCGAATGACACCGCTGTGTGGCAGTCTTTCTCCACCACGGAGACGCTCATCGGCATGAAAGTCGCCGAGCTAGGCGCACGACCAATTTATTACTTCTCCCCGCTGGTGTATGACCATCCCACCATCCGCTATCTGGCGCCGGAACATGCGGCAGCAGAGGGCTTGCCAAGCATCCGCAAGGTTATGCCTCTGCCCGACCCTCTCCCTGCACGCGAGGCTGGCGACCGACCAGTGGTCTACTTTGTGCATCCGGACGAAGCGTGGGTGGTTGGCCTGGCGCGCCAGCTCTACCCCACTGCGCAGATCGTCGAGTTGCCGGGCACGCCGGGCTA
>JANXAX010000190.1 GCA_025062175.1 Anaerolineae bacterium
GTGCTCATACACACCACCGGTGCAGGCGTGGATCAACAGCGCTTTGTCCGTTGTCTCATAGAGATGTTTAGCCTTCTCTGCCAGACCCTTGATCCGATTGGGGTCGCGCGGATCAGGCCACTTGTACTTCTCCAGCTCTTCGATGGTGCCTTCCTTTAGTGGGTGGCTCTTAAAGTCGTACCAGAAACCACCGGGTGGGCGCTGATACGTCACGCCCCACTCGTCCGTCCAGGTATCGGTTACAGGATCCACCTTGAGTTCCCATCCTGTGCCAGGGTTGGTGAAGAGGCTCTGAACATCATCATGGAACAATTCACGGAGCGCTGGTGCCGGATCCACAACCATCTGGAATCGGTCGATGATAGGCGCCTCGTAAACGGGCATACCCAGGTACTGAAGTAGCCGCTTGTGACCTTCGTGGTGGATCGACGTGTGCACACCACCAAAGTTGATCGGCACGCGGTCAGGTTCTTGATGGTTCAGTGCTGTCACAACACGTTCTCGGCTGTTCAATTTGATCCCTCCTGACAACTGTGTTGCTATGAATGTAAGATTTTAGCGCCTAAGGTGACCGACACGCGCCTGCCGTGGTCGCTGCGTCGGTGCGGTGCCAACCCGCGTCTGGCCCGGTGTGCACTAACACCCAGCCCTCACGTGCGAAGCATGTACCACAGCGCATCTGGCCGGTGGGCAGCTGATAGACCACCGCGCGGGTTCCGCATCCTGGGCAGACGCCATACTGCGAAACGGGGGTGAAACGTGCCCCAGCCTGCAAAGCCGCCTCCCCGAGCTCACGACGCCGTCGTGCCGCGATGCAATCGCTCAACTCGTCGGTCTGTCCCAACGGATAGCGGCCATAGCGATGCGTTGCCTCGATCATCGCCAAGAAGTTTTCGTGTGGAATGTGATTCATCACGCTATGGCTGGACGTGACAATGTAACCGCCCCCCGGAGCAAGTGCATCAATATGGCGCTTCACATCTTGCATCACCTCTTCAGGTGTTCCATAGGCCAGCACTCCAGCAATGTCAATGTTGCCGCTGAAGCAGATATGCTTGCCATAACGTTTTTTCATCTCATAGATGTCAGCGCCGGAGGTCGGTTCCACCGGGTTATACATGACAATGCCCAGCTCGATGAGGTCAGGAAGCAGAGCCGTGGCGTCACCACAACTGTGGAATGCGACTGGCACGCCGCGCGCACGAGCAATACTGACCAGCCGTTCATAGTGTGGTAGAACCAGTTCGCGCGTAGTCTGAGGGCTCATGATAAGCCCTCCCTTGCGTCCAATGTCGTCGGCCAGGTAGAGGAAGGAAATACCCAAATCACACGCCACGGTCACGATATCCACATAGTAGTCCATACACATGGCGATGACCTTCTCGACGAAGTCACGGTCTTCGTACAACTTGACCATGAACTCCTCGAAACCGACGATGAATTGATAGGGGGTCATCACCACAGCTCCGGTCATCAGCGTCGTACCGATGCCGGTGCCTTTGGTGGCTTCGATGTATTGCTGGAGGTAGCGTTTTTTAGGTTCGATATCCAGTTCCCACGAGTGGGGCACCACCTGGTCCAGGTCTTGCCACGTATGGACGCTGCCATCGGCGATGATTTCCAGTTTCCCATCCGGTGTCTTGCGCTTAAGGGGCGCCCATAGTGCCTCTAGACCAATCGCATCCTGTCCGATCAGGTAGCACAGCTCCACATAGTCGCGGGGATCCATGGGGGGCGTCACATACTCGTCTTCGGACGCGCCTTTGGCCGCGCCCAAGGTATGTCCTGCCGGCCGTCCCAACAACCGTTCCACATGTTTATCTTCGATGAGTATTTCAAAGTTTGGAACGCGGTCCGGTTCCTTTAGCGCGAATGCTGCCAAAAGGCGGTTGATATCGGGCGTATCACAGCTTCCCATCACCACACCCCTTGATCGTTGTGGTGGCTTCTTGCTTCTGCGCGTTCACGTTTTGACTGCACCGGCCGTGAGACCTCGCACAACCTGCTTCTGCAAGAACAGGGTGATGAGCAGGATAGGCAACGTCGCCACAACAATAACCGCGCTCATCTGCCCCCACAAGATACCGCGGTCCTGACGAAACAAACTCAATGCGACCGGCAAAGTTTGGCTATCCTTGTCGGTGAGGATCACCGCGAAGAGAAACTCGTTCCAGCTCAGGAACACACAGAACAACGCGGTGGCCACAATACCCCCAATGGCCAGGGGTAAGATGATGCGCCAGAACAATGCGACAGTGCCACATCCGTCAATGCGCGCGGCTTCCTCGATCTCAATCGGGATGTCATCGAAGAAACCCTTCATCATCCATACCACAAAGGGTAAGTTGATCATGACATATACCATAATTAGACCGATATGCGTGCCCACCAGGCCGACCGATCGCATCACCCAATACAGGGGCACGGCCGTCACAATCGGGGGCATCATGCGCGTGGACAACACCCAGAAGCTGAGATCCTTGCTCCCCTTAAAACGATAACGCGACACGGAGTAGGCCGCCGGTGTCCCGACGGCAAGTGACAATAGAACGGAGCCGAACGTGATAATCACCGAGTTGATGATCTGAGGAGTCACCGACTCCACTCTTCCGGCCGACTCCTCGATCCAATAGCTTGTGGCCATCTCGGTGGGATTGACGGTCCAAGGAGCAAATGCTTTCCTGTAGTGGAAAAGATGAAATTGCGCAGGCAGGAAAGCGGGGGGCATCGCGTAGTATTCCCGCGGTGTCTTGAACGAGGTCATAAAAACCCAAAAGGTTGGAAGTGCAAACAGACACGCGATCGCTAGTAGAAGAATATGGGTGCCCAGCGTGTCCAGCGTTCTCCTGATAATGCGCACACTCATTGGTTGCTCCCTACCACTGTTAGTCTTCTGCTGGCTTCAGGAAGCGTATGATTAACATGCTGATGGTGTAAACCACGATAAACACAATCCAGGACAATGCCGCTGCGTAGCCTAAATTGAACTGACTGAACCCCTGCTTGTAAATGTAAAAGCTGGCTGTGGTCGTGCTATTACCAGGACCGCCGAAGGTCAGACCATAGACCACGTCGAAAATCTTGAAAGCATCCATCGAACGGATGAGCAAGACGATCATGATGGGCCAGGCCAGCAACGGCCACGTAATTTTGAAGAAAGACTGAAATCGGCTCGCACCATCGACCAGGGCCGCCTCATAGAGCTCTTCCGGGATGGCCCGCAAACCTGCTAATAGGATGAGGACGACAAAAGGTGTCCACTGCCATATGTCGACCACTATGACTGATGGCAGCGCCCATCGGATCGTGCCCAAGAAATCGATGGCGGGCAGACCGAACCATTGAACAACGGCGTTCACCGCTCCCCAACGCACATCGAAGAGCATGCGCCAGAGCAATCCACCTGCGATGACCGGCATCATCATCGGGGTCATTAACAACATCATAAAGAAGGAGTGGCCATAGACATTCTTGCGATTGAGCAATAGAGCGATCGCTAAACCAAGCAGGAATTCTATAGTAACCGCGATCACCATAATCAGAATGGTGACCCATAGAGCACTGAGAAAGTTTTCATCATAGATGGCCTTCTCGAAGTTGCGCAGGCCTACCCATGGCATATCCCAAAACGAGAGGTCCTTCTTCAGCTTAAATTGCTTGAATGCCATAACAATCGAGAAAATCAATGGATAAACGATAAAAGCGGCAATCCAGGCAATCGTAGGCGCAATCAACACGTATGGTTGAATTCTGCGAGATACTCTGAACATGATATGCTCCGCCGATCGTGGAGATGAGACATCCAGAGTGCGGGCGGGAAAGAAGATCTTGCTTCTTTCCCGCCCGCCTGAGCCCGGCAAACGTTACTGTTCCTCTTTTATGATTTTCCAACGCTCCATCACTTTCTCATAAGCTGTGGCAGAGTCCTGCTCGCCAGCCCACGAAGAGTGGAGCTCACTGATCAAAGCCTCATAATAGGCAGCCGCGCCGGGAACCTTGATGTCAGGCACCCCCAATTCCAGGTTGGCCATTGCACAGCCAGCCAGGTCACCCCAGACATCCTTGACCCGTTGATCCTCAAACACGGAGACGCGATTGGGATCGATGCCAGAACCGGTGTTGGTCTCGTAGATTTGCATCGCTTTACTGGCGAAGAAGTGAGCGAGCAAGAAAGCTACTTCCTTATTCTCGGCCGCTGTCGGGATGACAAGAGCCTTGCCCACCGCCAAAGCGGGCTTGCGCTTGATGGAGCCATCCGCCTGCTTGACACCAGGCATCAGCCCGCAGCCCAAGCGATCCCAGTAGGAGGACTGGCGAGGGTCACGGAAGACCGAGGTAGCCCACTGCATTGACATGGCGACCACCCCGTTGCCCAGCGCTTCCTTGCTCTCGGGATAGCCCCAGTTCAAGATGCCTTCGGGCGAGAACTTCATCAATTCCATATACAGGTCATTGCCCTTGATGAAGGCATCCCGGTCGAGCTCAAATTCGCCCTGATCGTTGACCAGGCCGTTCTGGACCTCGGCTACGATGTGCGGACGGTAGACGTTGGCCCAGTAGTCGACGGCCCACCAAGTGCGCAGTGCGAGCGTGCCAAAGCCCCACAGACCCTGATCTGGCCGGTAGAAGAATTCGGCCATATCGCGCACTTCTTCCCATGTATCGGGGTACTTGAGCTCATAGCCGTACTTGGCTTTGAACGCTTCCTGTTCCTTGGGGTTTTCCCAGAGGTCTTTGCGGTAATAAAAGATGTTCACATCACCGTCATAGGGCACCGCGTACCAAGAACCCTGGTACTTGTCGAAGCCAACTTGAGCACCCTCGATAAAATCTTCTGTGTTGATCTCGGCAGCATATTTCTCATAAAGAGGATCGAGATTTTCAATAAACCCTGCCTCGGCATATTCACCGATCCAGGTTGGATAGAGCTCCATCAGATCATACTCACTGCTACCAGCCGTGAACACGGAAAGCTGCTTCTCGCGCAGGCTCTCAGGTGGAATGACATCAATTTCGATTTCGAGACCGACATTCTCCCTGAGAAAATCTTTCATTTCAACCGCTGGTGCCGAGTCACCTCCGCCCTGGAACATGATGCGCAGCTTTTTGCCCTGGCCCAGCTCCTTCAACGAGGGTGGGATGGCTGCCTTCAACTCTTCCTGGGTCGGCAGGACCTCCGGCATACCGACGACCTTAACGCCTTCCGGGATGGGCACTGGTGTTGGTGTAGGCTCCTGTGCGAACGCGGTCGGGGCCAATATACCGACCACCATGGCCATGACCACTGACAATGTGACCAACCAGTGTGACCTCTTTATCATTTTGAACCTCCTCACTGATTTGATTGATGGTATGGACTTATGGTCAGAGAGCTTGAGCTCTCCGAGTACGCATACCTTAGGGAT
>JANXAX010000191.1:0-5148 GCA_025062175.1 Anaerolineae bacterium
GATGGACTGGCCACCGGTGGTAGTGGAGGGGATGGTCATATAGGTGTCGGCGGAGTTGACGGTGAAGGCCAGGTTGATCATCGAAAGGCCCTCAGGCGAGAACATAAAGCTGGCGTCCTTGAAGACGATGCCGAAGTTGCCCACCGTGCCCAGGTTGCTCATAATGTCACCTTCTTCGATGACGCCGGCGGCGATGCAGCTGGCGTTGAAGTCCACCTGACCGAAAGTGACCGGTATCCCGGGCACCAAGCCAGTTGCCTCGGCCGCTTCCCGCGTCAGCAGCTCGGGCAGTATGGCGGGATCGATGCCGATGTCGCTCAGCATCTGCTCGTCGAAGCGCTCGTGCAGGATATCGTATGCCACGCCGTAGAACGCGGCGCCGCCATAGTTGCAGACAGCGCGGCCGGTCATCTTCAGGGTGATGAACCCGTCGATGGTGAGCGCCTTCCAGATGCGCTTAAACGAATCGGGGCGGTTGTTCTTCTCCCATAACAGGTTGACGAGCGTGGGATGATCCTCGATGCGGTTGGCGGTCAGGCGCATGATGCGCTCTTCGCCGATATGTTCCTTAAGCCATTCCACCTCTTTGACCGCGCGCCGGTCCATCAGGTTATACGCGCGGTGGATGGGGTTGTGATCCTTGTCTACCATGACCATCGAGGGCAAGGCGGAGGACACGGCAATGCCACGGATCTCGCGCGGGTTGATGTGCGCCTGTGCCAGTGCCTCCTGGATGAGCTGACAGGCCGCTTGCCAGTAGCCCATCGGCTCGTGTTCTGACCAGCCCGGCTTCTCGTGGATGAAGGGATATTCGGCGAAGCTGAAGCCGAGCACATGGCCCTCGGGATTAATAATACACGCTTTGGCACCGCCAGTGCCGTAGTCAAGGCCGAGTAAATAGTCACTCATAGCAAGAACCTTTCAGATCTGAAACGGCGATGGTATCAATCTGCGCGTCCTCGTAGTCGATCCAGGACGATCGCGCCGACCAACACCGCGCCAACGACGATGTTTTCCCAGTGCACGGGACATGCCGGTCATTGTCACCGGCATGCTTTAACCGCCGTAGGCAGAGCATACCCATTGGGAAACTCTGGACTCAGCTGGTAATCCACGATGCGCTCCAGCAGCTTGAGATATTCGATCCCATCGCGCGCCGCGGTATCCGCGTCCGGCACCATCGGGGAGCTCTCGATGGTGCAATAGCCGTCGTAGCCGATTTTCTTGATGGCACGGATGACCGTCTTGAAGTCGATCTTGCCATAGCCGGGTGTCAGCGAGTTCGAATCGCGGAAGTGCATATGCCACAGCAGCGGATGGGCATCCATCACTGCCTCATAAGGATCGAGCTCTTCGATGTTGACGTGGAACCAGTCGAGCTGGATGCCAATGTTGTCGCAGCCAGTCAGTTCGATCATGCGTTTGTGGTTGAGCACGGTGTTGACGAACTTCCCCATCTCGAGGTGATTGGTCGCCTCGAAGACCAGGCGGACGTTCTTGTCCCTGGCATAGTCCGACATACGGCGCAGCGCGTCCACCGCGACGGCAGTGCACTCGGCAACGGTCCGGCTATTAATAGGGCCATGGATGGCCACTGCCACGGTGACGAACGGCGCCCCCAATTCGGATGCAAAGTCGATTGTCGTGCGCGTCTCCGATACGGCCAACTCGGCGGTCTTGGGCTCGGTCAAGGTTTTGTAGTTGGGCGAGTAAGGATCCCACTCCTCACCCCAACACTCGTTGACCGACGATATGGCCAGCTGATAGTCCGCCTTGAGCTGCTGATGCGTGCGCAGGTACGCTTCCATAGAAACCCCCAGGCCGTAGCGCCCCTTAGGCGGACAGATCTCGATCGCGTCGTAGCCGAAGCGCTTCAGGCGTTGATAGGTCTTCTCAGGGTGCCGATATGCCTCCTCCTGCCCGAAGGTGAGCTGGAAGTAGCTGAACTTAAGTCGGTTGGTTGTGTTGTCCATGTCTACTCCTTACGATAATCGCGGTATTGGAGTGCCGTCTGATACATATGATGAATACGGTCAGGGCTCACATCCGCCTGAATGTTGTGCGACGGGAAGAACACGTAGCCACCTCCGGGCGCCATAATCTCCAGCGTGCGCTTGATCTCGTCCTCGATCTGTTGCCGCGTGGCGAAGGGCAGCACCTGCTGCACATCAATGGCACCACCCCAGAAACACAAATCTTTGCCAAATTCCCGTTTCATCCGCGCGATGTCCATCTTCTTCGCGCTGCGCTGGATCGGGTTGAGGATGTCCACGCCGATCTCGATGAAGTCGGGGATCAGGTCATAGACCGAACCGCACGAGTGGTAGAAGATCTTGGCCTGGGTCTTGGAATGGATGAAGTCAAAGATGCGGCGCTGGCGCGGCTTGATGAACTTGCGATACATCTCCGGCGAGATGTAGGGGCCGGTTTGGATGCCCACATCATCCCCCTGCGCCACAACATGCACATAGTCCCCCACCGCGTTCAGAAAGGCATCCCACAGGGCGATGTCGGTCTCGGTGATCTTGTCGAGCAGCGCTTCGGCGAAGCGCGGGTCCCAGTACAGGTCGGTGAGGAACTGTTCATAGCCACGCAGCACACAGCCGCCCTCGAAGGGCCCCAGGCACATAATGTCGGCCACGATGGCATACTCAGTGTTTTCGTACAACGCTTGCGCTTCCTCACGCAGGCCAGCCACGCGCCCGGGATCGTAGGGATCCGGCCAGGCAACGGTGGCCAGGTCGTGTATCGTCGCATCGGCGAGAGGTCGTTCTACCACATCGTAGTAATAGCTGGCCTTCTTCCAGCGGATGTTGAACTCGTCATAGAAGCTGTCGTCGGGCATCTCGCGTGGCTCAAAGCACCACGGTCCCTTCATCGCCACGGCACGGACATCCACCTCATAGAGTTGCAAGAGGTCCTCGCGCGGATACACCGTGTCCATCTGGCGATGCGAAATCACCGGTGCATCGTCCGGTGGCATGCCCAGGTACGTGCGCAGGTTTTGATAGACAATGCGGGTGAGCGTCGTCACGATGGTGCCACCTAGGTCGATGGGCACCTTGTCTGGTTCCTGGTGATTCAGCGCGGTTAACACACGCTCACGTGGATTCATCATGGCTCACCTGAAGAACTCCTTTCGGACCACTAGCACCTCGCCACTGGTGGTACCCACCAGCAGCGGCGCTCCGTTCGCCAGACCCAGGGGGGCTGCCACACAGGTCAACGCCTGATCATCTGGCAGATCCGGACGCCACTCATCCCACGTCGCGCCATCATCCGCGGAGACCATCACTGCAGCGTGGAGCAACACCAGGATGCGCGGCCGCGCAGGATATTGGGGGTCGAGGACAATCCCGTTGATCGGCCCGGAAAGAACATTCTCACCCAGCCGCTGCCAGGTACGTCCGCGGTCACTCGAGCGATACAGGCCTGCCGACTCACTGCCGGCGAAGAGGGTGCCGTCTCTCGCGTAATGTGGGGAGATAGCCAGGCTCAACACCGGGGCAAAGTCGGTCGAGCGGGTTCCTTCAGGGCCGGCATCTACCTCGCGCCAGGCGCGGCCTCCCGTGGTGCTGCGGAAGATGCCGCTGTCGGTGCCGACGAAGAGCGTCTGGTCACGCGCGTAGTCCGGTGACACGACGAGGGACAACACGTTCAGGTCCAACAGGCCAAAGTTCCACGCCGCCCAATGAGCACCGCGATCACCCGAACGGAAGACCCCATCTTCCACCGTGCCAGCAAAGACGCATCCGTCCTCGGCATAGTGGGGCGATATGGCAAGGACCGAGACGAACGGTGGCGGCGAGGACAGCGCAACCGTGTGCCATGTTTGTCCAGCGTCCTCGGAGTACATCACGCCGCCCGGCACGCCGGCGAACACAGTCCTGTCCACGGTGAAGTGCGGCGAGAGGATCACGGCTGAAGCGGGCAACGGCTTCTCGGTCCCCGCAGGGCTATGTGCCGGCTGCCAGGTGTGACCGCCGTCGTCGGACCGATAGAGCCCAGAAGTACGCGCAGCAAAGCAGATTCCGTCGCGCGCGAAGTCAGGCGAGATAGCCAGAGCGTGTACAATCTCGGTGATGAGCATCGCGCCTCTCATTTTGCTCGAGTTTATAGCTGTTTCGGCGGGCTGAGGTCGGGCAGCGGCGCCTGTTCCGGTTGGGCGTGGTGCACCATCACATCGATGGTCAACGCCTGTGCCGCACTGGCGACCGCCGCGTAGGTCACGGACTTAATGACGATGGCTGGATCGTAGATGCCGGCCTCTGCGATGGGCACCACGCGTTCGCGCACCACGTCGAACCCATAACCCGGGCCATAGCGTTTCAGCTCCGCCAACGTCTCGGAAGGATCAAAGCCAGCGTTGGCGATGATCGTGCGGATCGGTGCGGCCACGGCTTCGGCCAGGATGTGATAGGCGGCGCGCTCATCGGGGTCAGTGGCGGCGCGCGCCCTGGCTTCCAACGCCGGGCGGCAATTCCATAACGCAACGCCGCCGCCCGGCACCACCCCCTCGCGCAGCGCGCCGCGCAGCGCGGTGGCAGCCCGCTTGGCGCGCTCGACTCGCTCGTCGATCTCGCGCTGTGTCATACCACCCACCCACAGAGTGGCCGAACCACCCAGCAGCTTGCCGATGCGCTCGCGCAGCAAATTGCGCGTGTTCGGGTTGTCCGTGCGCTCAAAAGCGGCGCGCACCATGGCGATGTGTTGCCGCAGCCGGCGCGCATTGCCCTTGCCGCCGATGATGCCAAAGTTGTAGCGATCCGCCCAGGCACGGCGCGCAAAGCCGAGGTCTTCAAGGCGGATGTGCTCAAAGGTGTCGCCGGCGGCGTGTACAAACGCACGTCCGCCGGTCAGCACGGCGAGGTCTTCCAATGCCCAAGCTTTTTGTTCCTTGTCGTGTCCCGGTGTCTTGACAGCCACCACGCGCAGCTTCTCAGGATGCCTGTTGGACAACAGAAAGCCGATGGCACTGTCTGAGATCTCGTCGACCACCATCAACAACGCGCGGATGTTGTTCCGGATGACCAACGCTAAAGGCGGATAGAGCTGTTGCGGATGTTTAATCCTGAGGTCACTGATCAGAATGGCGCTTTCTTCCAGGTCGGTGCGCAGTTGGCCGTCGCCGTCCAGCATCCCACGTGA
>JANXAX010000191.1:5158-5397 GCA_025062175.1 Anaerolineae bacterium
CGTTCCAGCTCGCGGCCGCGGCCCGGGCGGATCTCCACGCGGCCGAACTCGCCCACGATGTCGAAGATCTCTCCCAGCATCTCGGCCAAGGGAGGATCATAGCAGACCGTCTCCGCGATGCGCGCCAGCTCCGCACGCCCTGAGAGGTGGACGACCATCGCATTGAGCTGTTCCAGGATATCGCGCAGCCCTTGTTCCAGGAAGGTTTGCAGGCGTCGCGCGTTGCCGCCCGCCGTAAT
>JANXAX010000192.1 GCA_025062175.1 Anaerolineae bacterium
CGTGATCGGACGCGTTTCTCCCCCTGGCACAGGATACAACCGATGTCCTTTGGCGCTGCCGGCGATCACCCGCATCGATGAGTCACCTCGCTTGGACGACAGTATCCCTCTGGTGCTGTCGCGAAGCAAATTGTGAGCTGGCGGGGGATGTATTTCAATCTGGAGGACGAATGGCAACCTGCAGTGAGCCCGGTCACCCAGTTGCGACCGTCAGGGAATAGTTTCATACGCTGCTTGCTGATGCGCGCGGCTCGGTTTAAACACCCCTTCGCTCCAAAATGAAATGCGCTTGCCGGTCAGGACGCAGCAAACTTGCCCTGGTCTCCCTGGACAGTATAATCCCTGGGCGCTCACAATCCATTATGGCGAACCGGCAAGTAGCACATCTAGTGTCCTCATGGCGATCGTCCAAGTGGACACGCTTCGCTTCGCAGGCAGTCGGTGTCGTGTTGATCATCCTTTTATCTGACCGGTTGGCAGGACTCTTATCAGGATCCGTTCCAGGTGGAAGTCACCTTGCGCTTGCTGACCATGTTCGCGCAGACTGTGCGCCAGAACGGGGCGATGCCTTTGGTTGTGGTGTGTGACTACCGTCCCACTTTCGAAGCATATGCGGCGGGCGCTCCACCGATGTACCAAGGTCTTGTGGATCAATTGCGCCAGAGAGATATCCCAGTGCTCGATCTCACACCCGAGTTCGTCACGGCCAACCAGAGCAGCCCGGACTTCACGGGATATTTCGCCCCTGGTGGACATTATAACGAAGCGGGCAATCGCGTTGTCAGCCGCGCTGTGCTCCGCTATCTCTGTCAAGAGAAGATGTTTACCGAGTGTCCTTCGCCGTTGTGAGTCGATCGCGATGCCAGCCTTTCCATACCCGACCCTGCCTCTTGGGAGCAACGCACGATGTTGCCGCACAGTCACATTGCGCTGACCTTGTTAGCCTTTGACCTGGCACGCCGCCGCTTTCGGCAGCTCAATCGGCTGGACATGCGTTTAGTGGCATTGGCCACCAGCGTTCCCGATCTTGTTGACAAGCCCCTTGCAGCACTATATTTCTATCGACGCTTCAAGGCTGCGATGTTGTTCGCGCACACGCTGTTGGCGCAGCTCCTTGTGGTGTACTTCACCCTCACCAAGATGCCTCAGCACTGGCCCTATGCCCTGGCCTTTCTCTTCCACGGCGTGCAGGACCGTTTCTGGCTCTTTCGTGATACCTTCTGGTGGCCGTTGCGCGGATGGCGTTTTCATGTATGGCGCAAGCAGGGCAGCGAGCAAAGGGATATCCAACGTGCCTATTGGTATGCCTTTACGCGGCGTCCTGAACTGTGGGTGTGGGAAGTGTTGGGATTCCTGGCGCTGCTCGCCTTTGTGCTGCTCAACCGGCTTTACCAGCCGGCGCGACTGTGGCAGCTGATACGCGATGGCCACCTGCCGGAGTGAGGAATTCGTCCGGGAAGGCGCTCAATGTTACAATATAGCTCCATAACACGCCCAGGTGGAAGAAATGCGCTACGACATTCCCATCTATATCGGAGAGGACGCTCTGGCGCGCCTGCTCGATTATTGTGCTGCTCAGAGCATCGATGCTCTGACACTGGTGGCTGATCAAAACACATATGCTGCCCTAGGCCAGGTCGCTGAACACACGTTACGAACGCATGGATACGACGTGCACAGGATCTTGCTATACGGAGAAGAGATCGTCGCCGACGAACGCGCCATTGTACAGCTGCTGGAACAGATGGACACACAGGAGCGCGTCTTCCTGGCGGTTGGTGCAGGCACGATCACAGACCTGGTGCGCTTTGTCAGCCACCGTGCCCGGTTGCCCTTTATCTCCTTGCCAACCGCACCCTCGGTGGACGGTTATACCTCGATCGGGGCGCCACTGGTGCTGGACCGGGTCAAGCGCACTCTGATTGCGCAGCCTCCGCGTGCGGTCTTTGCCGACTTGCCGACCTTGTGCGCGGCTCCACACCGCCTGATCGCAGCTGGCTTGGGTGACATCCTGGGCAAATTCACCTCGTTGGCCGACTGGCGCCTGGGCCACCTGATCTGTAACGAAGAGTACGATGAAGCCCTGGCCCAGCGCGCACGCCGTGCGCTCGATGCGTGTGTGCAGGACGTCGCCGCAATTGGCCGTGCCGAGCCAGCGGCCGTGCGCCGTCTGATGGAAGCCCTCGTCGAATCGGGCTTGTGCATGCTGGAATTCGGCAAGACAACCCTGGCTTCAGGTGCGGAACATCATGCCTCTCATTTTTGGGAAATGAAGCGGTTGTGGGAAGGACGCCCTTCTCTGTTGCACGGCGCTAAGGTGGGCGTGGCAACCGTCCTGGTAGCCTCGCTGTACGATCAAATCAAGCAGCTTACGCGCGCGCAAGTGGCCGAACGCATGGCACGTGTAGCGATGCCGGAACGCGCGGTTGAAATTCAGATCATCCGTCAGGTCTACGGCCCCATCGCCGAGGCCATCATCGCGGAGCAGAGCACCTTCCTTGATATGGACGCGACCGCCTACGCGGCGCTTCAGCAACGCGTGCTGGACAATTGGGATGCTGTCCAAGAAATCGCTGCAACCGTGCCCCCAGCGGAGCAAATTGAAGGGATGCTGGCCGCTGCAGATGCCCCTACACGACCGAGTATGTTGGGGTTGAGCAACCAAGAGGTGGAGCTGGCCATGTGTTGTTCCCATTACCTTCGCAATCGTTTCACCGTGGCGCGATTGGCGCGTATGCTGGGTCTCTTGTAGCAGGCATATGGAACCCGTGCTATCACATCGCCAGTATCGACGTTGTGTCGCTTTCTTCGTCACCCCGCATGGGTATGGCCATGCCGCGCGTGCCGCAGCGGTGATGGCGGCATGGCGCAAGCGCTCTCCAGACGTACATTTTGAGATTTTTACCCGCATGCCGGCCTGGTTTTTCGAGGACACGTTGGGCAGCGCTTTTGTATTACACAACGTGTTGACGGACATTGGCATGGCGCAGCGGACCGCATTGGACGAGGATTTGGAGGAGACGCTGCGTCAGCTGGATCGCTTCTTCCCTTTTGACCCCGTGATTGTCCACCGGCTCGCGGAACATCTGAAGTCCAGAGAGTGTCGACTGGTAGTGTGTGATATCGCCCCTCTCGGTATTGCAGTGGCGCGTGCTGCTGGCATTCCGAGTGTGTTGATCGAGAACTTCACATGGGATTACATTTACGAGGGCTATCTGGAGAAGGATGGGCGCTTCCGCACACCGATCGAGCGCATGCGCGAGTTGTACGCTTTGGTGGACTATCGCATTCAGACGGAGCCGGTTTGCCAGCGCGCACCTTGCCAGTTGACTACCGCACCGGTAAGTCGTGCGCCTCGCACAGGATCATCCCACATCCGCCAGCAGCTCGAGATCCCGGATGGTGCACGGATGGTGTTGATCACGATGGGCGGGTTTTCTTGGGAATATCGCTTCTTAGAGGCGCTGGGTGAATACCCCGGTGTCTTCTTCGTAGTGCCGGGGGCTCGGGAGGTGTGGGACAGGATGGGCACGACCCGGGCTATGCCGGCCAACTTGGTGGCACTGCCACACCGTTCGCGTTTCTTCCATCCTGATCTGGTAAATGCCAGCGATGCTGTCATCGGCAAGGCGGGCTATAGCACTGTCGCAGAAGTGTATTGGGCCGGCGTGCCGTTCGGATACGTGCCACGTGCCAATTTTCGCGAGTCACAGGCGCTGGTCCAATTTATCGCCCAGGAGATGCCCGGCATCCCCCTGGATGCGAGTTTTGACCAGGGAGATTGGTTGGTGCATCTGCCCGCGATACTGACGTTGCCACGCGTCGCGCGCCAGGGACAGAATGGCGCCGAACAGGCTGCCCAATTCCTCGATCAACTGGCAGATTGGTAGGCTGGCTGGACGTCGAGCGGAATGTTTGTTGACAATCTGTTCCGAATTCTGTAGGGCAAACGTATGCTGTTCGTAGCGTGAGCGTAGGGCAAAGAGTGGCAGGTTATGCTAAAATGATCTGTGATCCACCACCCTTGAGGGTGTAAGGCAGCTGGTAAAGGATCAATATAAACCCATAAAGGTAATCTCCTCTTCTCCTCCTCTTTTAAAGGATCGGCTGACGGCAGCAGCCGATCCTTTTTTAGCTCAGGCCGGATTGGCAGCGCGTGATGCGCAGGGTATAATCGCCCCGTAGCACTTCCGCGATGCAACTGATACACGATTGGGGCCGGCGATGAAGCTCCATGAATATCAGTCAAAGAGAATCTTCACTCGTTATGGGCTGCCAGTGCCGCAAGGCAACGTGGCGACCACGCCTTCGGAAGCGCGTCAGATTGCCCATTTATTGGGCGGGCCTGTGGTAGTAAAGGCGCAGGTGTTGGCAGGCGGACGCGGCAAGGCAGGAGGCATCTTGCTGGCGCGGGATGCCGCAGAGGCCGAGGAAGCTGCCAGTCGGATCATTGGCATGTCCATCAAAGGGTTGACGGTGCATAAGGTGCTGGTCGAATGCGCTGCCGAGATCGCGCAGGAAATGTACATGGGCATCGTGATTGACCGCGCGCACCGCAAGCCAGCGATGATCGTCTCGGCACAGGGCGGTGTCGAGATCGAAGAACTTGCCAGAGATAAGCCGGACGCGATCTTCCGTCTGTTCATCGACCCTTTGCGTGGCTTGATGGATTATCAAGCGCGCAACCTGGCCTTCGATCTGGGATTGCATGGCAGTCTCATCCGTCCTTTCACAGCGATTGCGCGCGGCCTCTGGCGCGTGTTTGTCGAGAACGATGCCACGTTGGCCGAGATCAACCCGCTCGTGATCACCCCAGACGGCCAGATGATCGCTGTGGATGGCAAGATCACCCTGGACGACAATGCGCTCTTTCGTCATCTGGAGTTGAGCGAGATGCGGGACGTGCAGGAGGAGACCGAGGCGCAGCGCCAAGCGCGTCAGGCAGATTTGTCCTACGTCAAGTTGGACGGCAATATTGGGTGTATGGTCAACGGCGCCGGTTTAGCGATGGCAACGATGGACCTCGTGGACTTGTACGGCGGTCGTCCGGCCAACTTCTTGGACATCGGCGGTGGCGCCCGGGCGAGCAAAGTGGCCGCAGCCCTGCGTATCATTCTGAGTGATCCGGATGTCAGGGTGATCTTAATCAACATCTTCGGGGGAATCACTCGCTGTGACGAGGTAGCGCGCGGTCTGCTCACCGCGCTCCAGGAGACCTCGACGCCAGTGCCGCCGATGGTGGTGTGCCTGGTGGGCGCTAATGAGGAGGAGGGCCGTCAGCTGCTGACCGCGGCGAATGTCATCACAGCCACCTCGTTGATCGAGGCAGCCCAGAAAG
>JANXAX010000193.1 GCA_025062175.1 Anaerolineae bacterium
ATATTGCTGGACTTCCAGCTGGGGCATGAGCACACGCATGATCGGCTGTATCGTTATGGTGCATGGTGACGACCAAGGGTTGATCCTGCCGCCGCGTTTGGCGCCCATCCAGGTAGTCATCGTGCCCATCCCCGGCAGCGATGCCGAACGAAGCGCCATCTTAGGTGCTTGTGAGACAGTCCGCCGCGCGTTGAGCGATCACGGCATCCGCGTGAAGCTGGACGATCGGGATGAATATTCTCCTGGCTGGAAGTTCAACGAATGGGAGCTGCGCGGCGTGCCGTTGCGCATCGAAATCGGTCCGCGTGACGTGGCGACTGAGCAAGTGGTCGTGGCTCGGCGCGACAAGCCCGGTCGGGAGGGCAAGGTGTCTATACCTATGGTAGGCTTGTCGCAGAAAGTGGCGGAGCTGCTGGTCCAGGTGCAGCAGGATATGCTCAAACGCGCCACCGAGTTCCGCGATACCAACACTTTCGAGCCGCAGGATTATGATTCGTTCAAGGAGGCAGTGGCGAACGGCTTTGCCCGCGCCTGGTGGTGTGGCGCGGCGGCATGCGAAGAGCGCGTCAAAGAGGAAACCAAAGCGACTACGCGCAACATCCCGCTCGAGCAACCTGGTGGCAGTGGACGTTGTATTGTGTGCGGCGCGTCAGCGCAAGAAGTGGCCATCTTCGCGCGCGCCTATTAGCGCCTACCACATGCCCCGCGTTCTAACCCAAGGCACAGCCGCTTGGACAGCTCGGCATGCAAACCGAATTCCGCTGCAGGAGATCTTAATTCGCTCCTTGGCATTTTCCAGCGCCGCGAGACATCGGGTTCGGTCTATCGGCGTTCGCCCAACCCGAACAACATCGCCGCCGCCTGGCGCGCATAGTAGGGCAGTCGCCGCCACGTGTCCCGTCGCGCCACAATCCGTATGATGCGGCGTGGGCGCAGATAAAAGCGCCGGTGCGCCTCATGCCACTTGCGCTCGATGGCCTCGCGGCTCAGTCCATCCACCTCGAAGTGGGCGTGATCGTCTTGGATGGCCATCTGACCCCATTCCACGTCGTGATACGAGATCCTTCCCTGCGCCTCCAGCATCTTCCATAGCTCAGTGCCGGGATAGGGTGTAGCGAACATAAAATGGGCGAGGTCGGGATCGAGCTCTAAAGCCAGGCGGATGGTCTGTTCCATTGTCTCCTCGGTCTCGCCGGGCATTCCAAAGATGAAGAAGCCCATTGTCTCCAGACCGGCTTCCTTAGCCCAGCGCACCGCCTGGCGTGCCATATCGACTGTCTGCGCCTTGCGGATCACCTCGCGCAGGATGCGGTCGTTACCGCTTTCGAAGCCGAAACCGACGCGCTTGCAGCCAGCGGCCTTCATCAAGCGGAAGAGCTCCGGGTCGGTGTGGTTCACCTTCATCCCGTGGATCGTGATCCACGGGACACGGTTCAGCCCGTTTGCGATCAATGCCCGACAGAGTGCCTTAGCCCGCTTGAGGTCGAGATTCCACACATCATCGGTCACGCCGATCTCGGTCGCGCCCAGGTCCTCAACCAGCCAGCGCCACTCGGCGATGACGTTCTCCACGCTGCGCGCCCGCCAGGTGTGGCCCGTGATCGGCTTGGAGCAATAGATACATTTATAAGGACATCCGCGCGAGGTGACGATGGTATACGCTCGCGCGTGCGGGTCCAACCCATCGGTGAGAGGGTTCAGATTGGTGTAGCGCTCGATCTTGAACAAGTGATGTGCCGGAAAGGGGATGGCATCCAGGTCCCGCGCCAGCGGGCGGTCGAGGTTGTGATGGATTTCGCCGTCCAGGTCACGCCAGGAGAGGCCCGCCACATCGCCCCAGCCGGCGGCGGGATCAAAACGGCGTGGCTGGATAGCGGTGTCACCGCTGTGCAGCACCCGGCCGGGGTCACGTTCCAGCAGGCGCATAATCTCAACGATAGTCTCTTCCGCTTCGCCGCGCACGACCAAATCCACCTGGGGCTTTTCCATAGATTCGTGCGGCATAAGCGTCGGGTGGGGGCCACCCAGGATGGTGATCGCGCCCGCCTGCTTAGCCGTCGCCGCTGCGCGCCAGGCACTAACGATCAGCGGAGTGGGCGATGAAATGCCCACCACTGGTACGGGCTCGCGCTTTAAGCGTTCTTCGAACGTCTCATACCCTGCTTCGGCGTCAGCATCCCAGATCTCGGTCTCATAGCCAGCTGACAGAAGCGCCCCGGCTAGATAACCTAGCCCCATATGGATGTGCCTGCGGCTGTTCCAAACATGCGATTCGGGACTGGCAAGCAGTATTTTCATGGCTGCTTGATTTTCCAAGCACTTTCTCCGCGAATGTGCCCTAGCAACTCTTATGCCTATATACTAGTCCCCTTGCACTTGAGATGCCAATTTGGAAGGCGTATAGTGGGTTTCCGTGAGCTTCGGAGAAAGTTTCCGATCCCTGATCAGGGTGCTCTTTACGGTGAGCACCAGTTGTGTATCCAAGCGCAGTGTCTGATCCCAAGCGCTCTTCCCAAAGGCTCACGCGCTGCGTCGCGAGTGATCCGACTCCACCGCCATCAGGGTCACCAGCGCACGCGCGACGTGCTTCTCCGCGCCGTCTGCCCGGGCAAACACGTCCGCCTCGGAGACGAGAATACGCCGACCCCCGTGGACCACACGTGCTCGACAGATCAGACAATGTCCTGTCGCCGGCCGGAAGAAATTGATCTTAAACTCAATGGTTAACACGCGCTGGTGTGGTGGCACAAGGGTGAAGGCGGCGTAGCCGCCGGTGTGGTCGGCCATTGTGGCCATGACACCAGCGTGTACAAAGCCATCCTGTTGCTGGTGTTCCGGACGCACTTCTAGGTACGTCTCGAAAACACCTGGAGCCACATGGGTGACCAGGATGCCACAGTAGGCAGGAAAGCCGCGGGCGAAGTCCTGGCGCAAAAAAGCCAACCATTCGTCTGAGGTCATAGGCTGCTATCCCGTTCGTGTGAAGACGCTCCAAATATACTCATATACGAAGGTATGGCAAAGTAGCGTGTCCTCACGGATCTGGGATGCACATTTGGAGACGAGCAAGGTTCAAGCGGCTTTCTCTTAACAGAACGCACCTTGGGACCACGAAACATGCGCAAGGCGTGAAACCTTTCTCCATATTTTTATGCACCTTGTGCCCTTCCATGGCCTTCGTGGTCCAAACACTCTCACGGTTCCCATGACGGTCACGGCTCAGATGACTGTCGTAATTCTGTGACTGCCACTTGTATTCCAAATTCCCAATTGGAAACCCCAATTTCTTACAAACACATTGACGTGCTGTCCCGGTTGGCGTATACTGGTGATGACACGGGCACGAACAGAGAGCTGCAGTGTCCTCATAAAGGAGGTGTGAGGTGCATATATTCAACCGCATTCTGGTCATTCTGGGCCTGCTCGCCATCATGGTGATCTCGGCCATCCTCTTTCTCGCCTGGGGGCCGTTTCTGCAGCTCCTCATCGGCATGTTACAACAGGTGAACAGTACGCTGAACGCGGTGGCCGAGTCGGACCCGCTCCTGCGCTGGGCAGGTGGTTTTGGCCTGACCGTGCTGGTGTGGGCTGTATGCATCGGGCTGCTGTGGTTGGAGACGCGCCGCCCGCGCGCGCGCACGATCACCGTGCAACAGGTGAGCGGCGGCCACGCCGAGCTCACCGTCGATTCGATCACCAGCCGATTGCAGTATAACTTGGAACAACTGCCTGACATTATTCACGTCTGGCCACGGGTGCGTGGTGCGCGCAAGGGAGTGCGCATCGACATGGCAGTGGAGACCAACCCGGAGGTGGATGTGCCAGCCATCACTGAAGAGATCCGCCAGCGCACGCGTGATATTATGGAACAACATATGGGACTCAGGATGGAATCTATCCGGGTGGTGATTCGGCACGCGCCCTACCCGAGATCGCTTCCTAAAGGTGGACGGGTAGAAGCATTGTCGCGCCCGGCCGCGAGTGCAGCGCGCTTGGCCACGCCGCCGGCAGCAGTGCCATCCGCTGACTTATCTTCATCTGTCACACCCCCTCCGCTGCCATCCACTGAAGCGTCACCAGTGCAACTGGCGACAGAACCATCTCCCTTAGCTGTCCCTGCTGTGGCAGAGCCGTCCCATGTCACCTCTTCCGCTTCCCAAGCAGATACGGATGCGGGAATGGGTAACGACCGCGAACGTTCATCACACCAGCCATGGTCTTTTCTCCGGTCACGGGCCGAGGAGGTGGCGCCAACGTCGGAGACGTCTCCCCTGGAAGAGGATGAAAGCACCGCAGTTGCCGGCTCAGTTACCACGCCTTCGCATGAAAATCAAGTCGAGGACAAGATGTTCTAATCCCCTCATCACACCTTCGCACGACACGACAATCACCGCGATGATCTTTGAAAGGAGGAAGATACCAGCATGATCGTCACGACGAAACAGCTTTTTGAAATCGCTTATGGACGTTTTGCCATCGGTGCGTATAACATTAACAATATGGAGCAGGCTATAGGGCTGTTTCGTGGCAGCCTAGAGGCTCAGGCGCCGCTGATCGTCCAGATCTCACGCGGAGCACGCAAATATGCCGGTGTCACAATGATCGAGGCCATTATCCGCGCCTGTGAGGCAATGTTTCCTGAAGCGGTTTTCGCGGTGCATCTGGATCACGGTGACGAGCAAACCTGTTATGATTGCATCGAGTCGGGCTTCTATAGCTCGGTGATGATCGATGCCTCGCACCTACCCTTCGAGGAGAACATCGCCGTCACCCGGCGAGTGGTGGAACGCGCCCATGCAAAGGGTATCAGCGTGGAGGCAGAGCTAGGGCAGCTAGGGGGTGTCGAGGAAGATGTCAAGGTGGATGAGAAGCACGCGCGCCTGACCGACCCGGACGAAGCGGCCGAGTTTGTGCGACGCACCGGTTGCGACAGCTTAGCAGTGGCCATCGGCACCAGCCACGGTGCTTATAAGTTTAAAGGGGCGCAGCGCGTGCACATCGAGCGGCTGACCGAGATCCAGCGACGTTTACCTGGTTTCCCTCTGGTGATGCACGGCGCTTCCTCGGTGCCGCGCGAGGAGGTGGAGCGCATCAATGCTGCCGGTGGAGCGCTCGATCCTTCGGCGCGAGGAGTGGACGAGGACGATTATGCACGCGCTTATCCGCTGGGAGTGTGCAAGGTTAATATCGACACCGACTGTCGCCTGGTGTGGACGCGAGTCTATCGCGAGCACTTCCGCGACCATCCGGAGAACTTTGATTTCCGCAAGCCGGGTGAGGTGTTTATGAGTGAATTTGCCCACTTCATCGCGCGCCGCAGCCAAAAGCTAGGCT
>JANXAX010000194.1 GCA_025062175.1 Anaerolineae bacterium
GGCGCAGGGACTGCGCGCAATCCCTGCACTGGATACGGCACTCAGTGAACTGGTGGCCACCTCTCGCGCTGAAGAGCCCACCCAGGACGCCCCGTCGCTGGTTTCCATCGCCCAAGCGTTGGATGGCTGTCCAGAGGTGGTGCGTCTGATCGAGCAGGCGATCGCCGAGGACGCTCCCGCGACGCTCACCAGCCCGGGCATTATCCGACACGGTTTTTCCCCAGAATTGGATCAAGTGCTACTGGACGCGCGTGCGGCAAAAGAATGGGTGGCCGGTCTGGAACAACGCGAGCGGCAGCGCACCGGCATCAAGAACCTGAAGGTGGGATTTAACAAGATCTTCGGCTACTACATCGAGGTCAGCAAGAGCCAGCTGCACGCTATACCCGCCGATTATATTCGCAAGCAAACCCTGGTCAACGGCGAACGCTTCATCACTCCTGAGCTGAAAGAATATGAAGCGCTGATCCTCCATGCCGACGAGCGGCGGATGGAGATCGAACTGCGCGTCTATCGCGAAGTGTGTGCCCAGGTTGCCGCTGCGGCTGCACGACTGGTGAACACGGCACGCGCGCTCGCCGACCTGGACACCTATGCAGCGCTCGCCGAGACCGCGGTGCGCAACCGTTATGTGCGTCCGGAAGTCACCGATGACTTGCGCCTGGAGATCATCGCAGGACGCCATCCTGTGGTTGAGGTTGCCCTGGCGGAGGATACAGGACAGTCCTTCGTGCCCAACGACGTGCATATGTCCGAAGCGGAGCGTATTCTGATCATCACTGGGCCGAACATGAGTGGCAAGTCCACCTATCTGCGCCAGGTGGCATTGATCTGCTTGATGGCCCAAATTGGCTCGTTCGTGCCCGCCGAGCGTGCCCACATCGGTGTTGTCGACCGCATCTTCACCCGTATCGGCGCAGAGGACATCATCCATGCCGGCCAATCCACCTTTATGGTAGAGATGGTGGAGACGGCCAACATTCTGCATCACGCTACGCCACGCAGCCTGCTCATCCTGGACGAGATCGGACGCGGCACCAGTACGTACGATGGGCTCTCGATCGCCTGGGCGGTGGTGGAGTACATCCACAATCATCCCGATCTGCGTGCACGCACGTTGTTCGCGACACACTACCACGAGCTAACTGCTCTGGCGGACATCCTGCCTCATGTGCGCAACTATAACGTGGCAGTATCTGAGCACGAGGGACGGGTGATCTTCTTGTATAAGATCGTGCCCGGCGGCGCTGATCGCAGTTATGGTATCCATGTGGCCCAACTGGCCGGGCTGCCACGCCCGGTCATCCATCGCGCCCAGGAGATCCTGGCGCAGCTGGAACAAGATAGGGCGCAGCCTGTGCTGAAAAGTGGTGCCGCCCAGCTGCGCGAAGAGGGTATTTGGCACGCTCAACAAGCAGTACAGCTTTCCTTGTTCCCGTGCGCAGAGCATCCTGTCCTCGAGGCGTTACGCCGGCTGGATGTGAACGGAATAACCCCTCTCGAAGCGCTCAGCAAGCTGTATGAGCTGCAGCAGCTGGCGCGCAAATCATGAATCGCATCTTGCTCGAGACTTCCTAGAGGGAGAAAAGTGATGATGGGCTCAAGCAGTGTGATCAAGGGAGTGATGGGCATCGGGGTCGTCGGGATAGCGGCAGTCGCTCTGGCGGCATGCCTGCCAAGTCGTGTGGCCGAGCAGTCCACCAGCAACGGGCCCACGGTGGTGGTCAGCAGTCCACGGCCGGGGCAAGTGGTGAAGATCAACCAACCGATTCAGGTGACCTCCACTTCGACTGACCCGGATGGAGTCCAGAAGGTTGAGCTGTGGGCTGATGGGGCACTGTCACGGGTGGATATCAACCCCGATGTGAACTCGCCCTACATCGTGGCGCAGACGTGGCAAAGCGATAAGGTGGGCTCGCACGTGTTCGTGGTGAAGGCGTTCGACGCGCACGGGAATGTGGGCCAGTCGGAACCGGTGGTGATCGCCGTGGAGGCGGGAAGCCCGACGGCAACATCGCTGCCGGTGGCACAAGTCTCACCATCGGCAACGGTTACCCCACCTCTGCCGGCCACTCCGGTATCCCCAACTGTGCCATCCTCTATTGCAACAACACTCCCGAGTGCTACGCCACCACCGCCCAGCGCAACGCCCCAGCCACCTACACCGTCGCCCGGATGTACCCCACCTTCTTGTCGACCAGGTGAGGTGTACTACTGCCCGCAATCGTGTCCGGGAGGATGTGGCCTACAATGCGCCACGCCCAGCCCTACCCCAACACGGCCAACGTTCACTCCAACGAACATCGAGGTGCACGCCCTCTTAAAGCCCATCTGGGAAAAGCCCGAGGTGAAGACAGCGTTGGGCTATCCCAGCAGCACCGCCAGCGACGACCGCCAATACGCGCGCCAATACTTCGAGAGAGGTTACATGTACTGGTGGAACCGACCGGAAGGACGCGGCTTGATCTGGGTGGTGCAGATACCGGACGGGAGTGCCATGAGTGGGTTCGGCTGGATCGGCCCATTTGAGGATACCTGGGAAGGAAAGGAGCGTTTCTCGTGCGAGGAAGCACGTCGAAACAAATATGGTCCGCATTCCGGCTTCGGCAAGCTGTGGTGCGACCACCCCGAAATCGCGCAGACGATCGGAGTGCCGCGCGAACCAGAACGCGGCACCGGCGAGTCACGTGACTATGGCATCGTGCAGTTCTTCCAGGGAGGGACGATGCTTTATAGCCCGCTAGACCGCGAAGTGTGGGTTTTGGTAAACGGTGGCACCTGGCAGCGTTATTATCGCTGATCCACCATGTCGTCCCAGTCCGGACGTTCTATGCGCAAGGGGCACCCCATGTCCATTACTGGGGTGCCCCTTTGGGTTGTGGTGCGAGCTTGCTCAACGCTTCAGCCGACGCGCGATCAAACGATGCAGGGTGCGTGCCTGTGGCCCGGAATTGTTGCGTTTTAATGAAGCTTGGAAGGCCAGCTCCATGATCGTGGGAGGCTTCTCCTCGACCGCCTCCTCCTCGGCGACCGGTTCAGGTGGAGGTGGAGGCGCAATCTTGAAGAATTCCTTGGTGCTCAGATGCACCTTGCGCGACTTGCGGTCGATCTGAAGGACGCGCGCTTCGATACGATCTCCTATCGAGACTACTTCCTCCGGTGAGTGGACAAATCCATCCACCAGCTCGGAAATATGGATCAAGCCCTCTCGTTCGGCACCGACGTCCACGAAGACACCGTAAGGTTCGATACGCGTGACGACACCCTGCACGATCATATCGGGCTGGATATCTTTGAGGCGTATAGTCACCGGTCGGATCATTGTAAGGCTGATGCGGCCGCGTTTTTTGTCCACCTTTTTGATCCAGACCTGCACCTCGTCACCCACCTGCACCACATCGGTGACCTTGCTCACACGGCGGCGCGCCAGCTGCGAGATATGCACTAATCCTTGCGGCCCGACACCCAGGTCCACAAACGCCCCGAAGTCGGTGACGCTTTTAACGCGCCCTGTCACCTGCATACCAGGCTCTAAGTCCATAATAGAAAGAGGAGCACCCGCTGGTCGTGGCGGAAGGGAAGTGGCCTCAGCAGGGGATGCTGTTGCCTCCTCGATCACCGTATTGCCAGGCTCTTGTCCCATTGTTAACAAGTTCCTCCTGAACTTATACGTACAATATCTCATTTTACCATTGCCGGAAGCCGAGAGCAAAAAATGAGCCCAACAGAGTGTCTTCCATTTGATGGCGAGTGGAGGCAGTAGCCAGCGTGATAACGATTATCCGGGGCGTGGTCGTCAAGGAGGTGGTGAGATCAAGACGATCAGGTTATCGCATACGGCCTAATCCAAAGCTGAGGCGCAATTTGAGGATAGCCCACGTATACTGAATGAAGGTGGCCAGGAATTGAGTCTTGCTGTGACCCCGTTGTCGCAAGCGGTAAAATACAGGGATCTCCAACATGCGCCAGCCCCGTCGCCAGCCGACCATCAGCAGACGGATAAAGTAATCGCCATATCCGTAAAAGATACGATCCAGGTCCAGTTCGAACAGACGGCTGCGGTAGATGGCGAAGAACCCGCTCAAATTGTCCCACACGCGTGTGCCGAACAAGAAACGCAAGCCCAAATTATAGATGAAGCTGAAGACATACCGAACGCGGTCCTCCATTCCTCCACGCATCACAAAGCGCGAGCCGATCACTACATCGTAGTATTCCAAGAATTTGATCAACTGCGGGATCATCGCGGGATCATGATTGAAATCGGTGTCCATGAAGACCAACACCTCACCGCGGCTGTGCTCGGCGGCATAGCGCAGCGCAGTAGCAAGGCCGCGCTCGTGCCGGCGCACAAACAACCTCACGCGTGGGTCGTCCCCAAACGCTTCGCGCACCACATCAGCGGTGCCGTCCGGGCTGTTGTCATCCACGATGATGACCTCGTAGTTGAAGCCCTGTTCTCCAAGGTGTTGATGGATGGCTTGCACCAGCTCGACGATGTTGTCGCGCTCGTTATAAGTGGGCAACAGGATCGAAGCCATCGCTTTGGGCGGGGGATGCTGATTGTTACCGGGTGGTTGCATCGGTTACATGTAACGGGCTAGGTCGAAGACGGTGCCGTAGCGGCCACCGCGCTCACGGAAACGGCGCTGATCCGCACGCCCCGGCCACGAATGATAGCTGGCTTCTCGTTCATCCTGTGGGATGCGCGGCGGATTGCCAGCCTCGATGAGGGCAAGCCCTTGTTCAAGCAGCCGAGCGCCGACCACCGCACTGCGATAGGCTAGCGAGGTGATCGTGTCGTTCGGCTCGACCACGATCACTTCTTGTAACAGAATCGGGCCGGTATCGAACTTCTCATCCACCCAGTGCAAGGTCACGCCGGTCTCGCGTTCGCCGTTGGCCAACACCCAGAAGTAAGGGAACAACCCACGGTTACGCGGCAGCAGTGCTGGATGGATGTTCAGACATCCCAGCCGAGGCAACGCAATCACCTCGCGCTTGATCAACTGATTAAAGTAGATGGACAGAATTACATCGGGTTGCCAGGCGCGCAACATCGCTAATGTCTCGGGAGCGTTGACGTCACGTGAACCGACCACCGGGATGCCGTAGCGGGCTTGAATCGCGCGCAATCCGGGAATGCGCGGCGTCCGCCCGATAAGGCGGAAGGCATATGCCATCGCGCGCGTTTGAAATAGCTCCAGAGCCTTGCGTCCCACGAAACGCCAGCCGGTGCGGCGCAGGAGATACCACAGCGCACCGGGTAGCGAACGGCCGTAGATCAGACAATCGGAACGCACGATCCCCACCACTTG
>JANXAX010000195.1 GCA_025062175.1 Anaerolineae bacterium
CCCTACGGCAACTGCTACACCACTGCCTACACCAACCTTTACGCGCCCGCCGACCTTCACCCCCTCCCCATCACCCTCGCCCACACCGATTGGCCCAATTGTCGAATTAGTGGCGGCACGAGTCAGCCTTGCACCCGGCGAATGTACCTTGCTACAGTGGCATATCGAGAACATCAAAGCCGCCTATCTGAGCGGAGGTGACTTTCGCAGTCTGGGTGTCACGGGTCCCTACGGCTGGCGCGAGGCGTGTCCTACTACGACCACCACTTACGTCTTGCGTGCCGAGACGGGCGATGGGGTGATCGAACGGATGGTGACGGTGGAGGTGAGAGGGCACTGATGATCCACATCCAGATTGCCGATGCATATCGCGAGCATGTAGCGGAAGAGCCGTTGCGCCGCGCTGCGCAGGTTTGCCTGGAGGAAGCCAATGTCCCGGACGTCGAACTGACCCTGGTGATCAGCGATGATGAGACAGTGCATGAGCTCAATCGCGCGTATCGCGGTGTCGATGCCACCACCGATGTGTTGGCCTTTGGCGGTACAGCGCCTGACTTCGTCACAGCGCCGGAGGGCGCTTCCTATTTAGGTGATGTGGTGATTTCGTATCCACGCGCCATCGAACAGGCAATCGGACGGCATACGCCGGCAGAAGAACTGGTGCTGCTGGTGGTGCACGGAGTACTGCATCTCCTCGGCTATGACCACATGACACCTCAGGACAAGAAAGTCATGTGGGCAAAGCAGGCCATGATTCTGGACCGGCTGGGTCTGGCGCATGTGCAGCCCGACGAAACGGAGGAAGATTTCGGACATGCAAGCGCGTAGAGTGCGATCAATGAGGGCCTGGCTCAGCAGCTTCCACCATGCGTGGGATGGCTTGTGGTATGTGGTGCGCACGCAACGCAATGTACGCGTCCATCTCGCGGCGCTAGTCCTGGCGGTCGGATTAGGCATTGTCGTGCAGCTGAGCCGACTCGAATGGGTGCTGCTCACCTTGGTCATCGGCGCTGTATTGGCGGCTGAATGGTTTAATACCGCGATCGAAGCCACTATCGATCTGGTGACCACTCAGTATCATCCGCTGGCAAAAGTGGCAAAGGATGCCGCCGCAGCCGGTGTGTTGGTGACTGCACTCGTAGCGATCGTGGTTGGCGTGCTGATGCTGGGTGTTCCGCTCTGGCAGCGGTTGAGCAACTGGGTACACTGAAGCAAACGCGTTCTACTCGAAGACAATTTATGGTGGACTGGATTGAGCGCAACCGTGGTCACCTGTTGGTAGTCCTCATTAACGCGACCATAACGCTGGTCGTCATGTTCTGGTTGCGCAGGCCCTCTCCTCCTGCGATGGAGCTGGTCCCTGTCTCTACCCCGACCTCAGTTCCCATCTCCACACCCACTTCAGCTCTCTTACGAGTTTATGTGACTGGGGCAGTACAACGCCCTGATGTGTACGAATTGCCTGCTTCGAGCATTGTGAAGGATGCCTTGATCGCTGCCGGCGGCGCCACTACAGATGCCGATTTGGAACGCATCAACCTGGCATCAGCGCTGCACAATGAGCAGCATGTCCATGTGCCACGACGCGGTGAACCGACAGAACAGCCCGCCGAGAAAGGCGCCATAACCACATCAGAGCCTTCTTCTGAGCGCCTTGACATCAACACAGCGACGGCAGAGGAACTAACCACCCTGCCCGGAATCGGTCCTGCTCTGGCTGAGCGCATCGTGGCGTGGCGTGAGGCTCACGGGCCGTTCACGGACATCGCTGAAATCAAACAAGTGCCCGGAATCGGCGATGCCATTTTTGCACGCATCCAGCCATACATTACAGTAGCGCCATAAGTTGCTCACGCTTCCGTTCGCCTGTTTTTCCACCACCGTCCGGACTCTCGTCCGACAAATCTCCGGTTATCTATCCGAACCGTGCCCCCCGGAAGTGGTTGAAACTACGTGCTCACGCGCACGGCTCAAGGTTGACTCGTCCGTAGAGACGGACAGTCGGCCGCGGGCGCTCGAGCGACGATCTTCACGTTCTGGCTTATTGATGCACGTAGCACGGTTTGTGTTGTGTCTCGATCGAAGAATGCAATGTGCCCGGCGGCATTGCGCCGGGCACATGTGCACCGAACAGAGATGTGCCGACCTTTCGACATTTTAATCGGGTCCAAACCATGGAGTGCGCGGCACGCGAATGACTGGCGCACTGCTCACCTGATACGTCCGGCGCGCTCCATCGTCCGCGTTCGCCTCGAAGCAGAGGTAATAGCTCTTGCCATCTTGAAAGCGCGAGTTATCCGAAAAGTCCAACCAATAGCTCCATTGTCCTCGCCCTGCACTGATTGCCTTGGCGATCACCGGCAGAAACACGCGGTTCTCGCCCGTCGGTTCAGGGGGCTCTGGGGTGACCAGTTGAATCTCTTCGCGCGCAGGGGGATCGAAGTCTTGCCAAAAGTAACCAAATGAGTCGGCATCGCAGAGGGGTTCCTGACCGGGTGGACGCAGCTCGTGGACTTCCCGATATCGGATTGTCACGACAACCCTCTGGGCGCCTGGCGCGTTGAGGTCATAGCGCACCCGATAACGATAACCGTCTTCGGCACGTGCGACGATGTCCCCAGTGAGGTAGACAAAATCTAGGTCGAAATAGTCCGGGTTTGCCCGGACATTCGCACACCACTCATGCGGCACGATACCAACTCCCCTAATGGGGTCCGTAAGCCAGGTCGACGGATCGTTGGGTGAGCGAGCAGTATGCCACGTCGGCCAACCGGGCCAATTGTTATTGCGTGCCAGGTCAATATAGTAGATGCAAAAGTTTCCATGAGAACAGCTCATCGGGGGAATGTGCGGCACGTAGGGATAGGTGCTCACCGATGCGCGAATGACCACATCTTCATATCCTGACCAAACCTTGGTATAACCCACCCGGCCATTGGTCCAACAATCTCGTCGAGCTTGAATTTTCAACCGAAAGATCATGTGATGATACTGCTTCGCTGGAAAGAGCTCGCGCGAAGAGCCCCAGAAGACAACAAATCCCAAATGGGGAGGCCCGTCCCGCATATTCCCGCGCAGAATCGTATCCTCGCCGATACGAATCAGCGCCACGCTCTCCGCATTGTGTACCATTGCAATATCGCCCCGGTCGGCCATATCCCACACATTGCCACGGTTGGCGGCGAAATCGCCTATCTCCTTCGACGGTGCGACAATGGTCACGCTGAGGGGTTGTGTCTGTAGTGCATACGCATCCTCGGCGACAGCCCTTTCGCCGGAAATGTGGTGAGACGAGAGATTTTTCCCCTCGTTTGTGCTTGACATGGCTCCAGCCACATGCCGAGTCCCCCCAGAAAGCGCAGCCAAGATGCCTATGAGGCAGCACAGCACAAGCGTCTTCCGTGCCATTCCACCCTTCATGATGTTTCTCCCCTGAAAAGCTATTTTGGGTTCCCCTATTTGTCATTATAGGGGAAGCGTTTCCTAGGGAGAATGGGTCAAGAGTACCAAGGTTGTCTCAATTGGGGGGGTGAATCGAGGCAGGTAGACCAAGCAATTGGTCAAGGGAAAAGTCATTCGAGACTCGGCCGCTGATAAGCAGATACTGGCATCGCGGAGAACACAGCGCACGGATTCTAAAGACGACCGAGCGCCCAGCGGAGGCGCCAGGTGGGAAAGGGAGACTGGAACCAACCCATCCAAGATACCATCTCCCGAAAGGAAGCTGTGCGGCGCGATTGAACGATAGCACGTTTTCTGAGCGCACCCGGCAGCCCCATCAGGCCCTGCCAGAGGCCCGTCAGTGGGGCCGTATCTCCTCTGACTAGAGACAAGACAACAGAGCCTATCTGGAGTATTACAATAAGCGGTAGGAAGAACAAGAACGCGGGAAAGTGGTAATTCTTCACAATTGTCCACAACCGATTGCGGGTCAACAGTCGCCTCTTGAAAGGGGAATTGCGGCCCACGGTGGCTGAGTGGGTGTGATAGACAATCGCCTCCGGCACGAAAAGTGCACGCCAACCGCGCAGGCGTGCGCGCCAGGCCAGGTCCACATCTTCATAGTAAATGAAATAGTCCTCGTCGAAAAGACCAATATCCAATAACAACTCCCGGCGGAATAACGCCGCAGTTGCTGTGACTCCGAACACCTCACATATGCTGCCGGCTCGTGCTCTGTGCTCTCCCAAACGGTTCTGGACCCCATAGCCCCATATCAAGACGGTCAACCCAGCTGAGTCGATCGTGTCGCGCCGGTCGTTGAACAAGACGAGCGGAGCAAAGGCACCCATCTCCGGGTGCGCCTCAGCCGCGCTGACAAGCGTTTCGAGCCACGGTGGCTCCGCCTGGGTGTCGTTGTTGAGAATCGCGATGTACCGGCCCCGCGCCATGGCAATGCCCTGGTTGTTGGCACGCGCAAATCCCATGTTGCGCTCGTTGCGAATCAGACGGACAGCCGGATATCGTTCCCGGATAAAGCCCACAGAGCCATCCGTCGAGCCATTATCGACGACGATGATCTCGAAATCCCGATAGGTCTGGGCCTCCAGGGAAGCCAGACAGCGCGCAAGATGCTCTTGACCATTCCAATTGATGATAACGATGGAAACTGTCGGGGCATCCGTAGCGGGAGTGAGGAGATCAGATGAACAATCGACGGACATCGCATGCTGGACTCGGTTGAATTTTATGCGCTCATATCGTCTCGAGCGTGCATACCACTAAAGCCGGAAACGGCTGAGTGGCACCCGGCGATAGGCCGAGTGCGGTCTCTCATCCAGGAGACGACGATATACGGCTACCAGCTGTTCTCCGGCACGATGCCACGAGTAAGCGCTACAGGCACGCTCCCGCAGGCGAGCACCAAGCCGGGTTCGCGCTGTTGGATTCATATTCAATGCTTCTTCCAGGGCAGTGGCCAGCGCAGAGGCCGAACATTCTGCCGCGTATATTCCCAGGTCCCCCAGATACTCTCGGCTGACCGGCACCGGGAATGCCACTGTGGGCAATGCCATGCTCATGTAATTCAGAATCTTACCACTTCCCTCCGTTGCGGAGAGCTTGGGTGCCACGGCGATGTCACCCAATGCCAAGAAGCGCGGTGCGTCTTCATAGGCCAGCTTCCCAGTAAAAGTGAAACGTTCTGCAAGGCCCATCTCGATCGCACGCACTTGGTAAACGGCGTGTGGAAAGCCCATCAGCAACACATGAAAGTCGGCACGGTGACTCGCGAGCGCGCGCACAGCCTCCAGCAAAAGGCCGATGCCCTGATATTCGGTCAACAACCCCAAATAAACGATGACC
>JANXAX010000196.1 GCA_025062175.1 Anaerolineae bacterium
CAAGCCACAGATAAGCTTTCTGATCGTGCCGGGGATGCTGCTATGGGCACTTTGGCAGCGTCGTATCCGTGTAGGAGTGTCCTTCGGCATCACGTTGGTGCTGCTGCTTCTGCTACCTGCCATCTGGTTGCCCGATTGGCCACTGCACTGGCTTGTGCGATTGCAACGCTATGCCGATGACACCTTCTTCGTGCCTCCGCTGCAGCTGCTGACGGGTGGCATATGGTGGAGTTGGATCATCGCTGGGATTATGGTGCTCTGGCCGATGGCTGTATGGTGGCATGCGCGCCAGGGGACTCTGCACCGCAGCGCATCCACATCGACGGATCTACGAGAAGTGCCCGAGCTGCGCGACTGGCTCTTCAGCTGGTTGATCGCTGTCACCGCGATGATCGCACCGCGCACCACGCAGGCCAACCAGCTGGTCTTGTTGTTGCCGTTGTTCTACCTCTTTGTCCGGCTGTCCGGTCGCAGAGCACCGCTCATCATTGCGGTCGTCGAAACCGGCATAGTGATCCTAGTTTGGTTGGTGGCCGTTCTGGTGTTGCCAGCCACGCACGATCCGGAATATACCTTGCAAGAGCACCAGTGGATCAGCCCCATCTTACCTGTCGGGATCACCGCTATGTTGTGGAGCCTGAGCATATGGCCGAGGCGGAGGGCAATGGTTGAAGCACATTGAGTCGTGTGCGTGGGAATGGACGCTCGCTGCAGGGATAGCGCTGGCGGTGCTGCTGGTGACCGGTTTGCCCTACCTGGTGGGCTGGGCCACATCAACACCCGAGCGCATCTTTACGGGTTTTATCATCGATGTAGAGGATTTCTACAGCCACCTGGCCAAGATGCAGCTGGGCTATCGCGGTGAGTGGCAATATCGCATTCTCTTCACATCGGAACCACATTCCGGGGCTTATCTTAACACTTTCTATATCGCGCTGGGCTATGTAGCGCGTTTGCTGTATGCAGATTTGGTGTTGGTCTACCACGCGGCACGACTGGTGGGCGGCCTGATATTTCTGCTGACGGCTTATTTCTTTATCACGTTCTTCCTGGTCCGGACATCTGAACGTTTGCTTGCTTTTACCTTGATCTGTTGGTCGTCCGGACTGGGTTGGCTGGCGCTGCTGCTCACAGGTTCCTACAAAGTAGGGGGAATCACCCCGGTGGATTTCTGGCTGATCGAGATGTACGGTTACTTCACCGTGATGCTGTTTCCTCACACGTGCATCGCGCTCGCGGGCTTGTTGCTAGCGTTTGCTCTCGCCCTGCGCTACATGGAAGCACCGCGCTGGCCCTATCTGCTCGGAGCAGCGCTAGCCACGGGGGTTCTGAGCAGCATTCACGCCTTCATGATACCCGTGGTGGCACTGACACTGATGGGATATTGGGCCTACCAGTTTGCGCGGGGCAGCGCATCGTGGAGTCATTTACCTGGACTGTGTGCTATCTGGCTGACGGCGTTGCCAGGAGTGGTATATCAGTATCTTGTGCTTGCTCACAATCCGATATTCGCTGGCTGGCAGGCGCAAAATCTCACCCTCAGCCCACCGCCGTGGCATTATGCCCTGGGCTACGGGATCGTGCTGGGGTTGGCGCTCCCTGGCGGTTGGTGGGCATTGCGTCAGCCAAGACGCTGGCCGTTGCTGGTGGTGTGGCTGTTGGTGGTCGCTCCGTTGTTGTATGCACCCTCCATCTTTCCCATTCAACGACGCGTCATCGAAGGAAGCGGAGTGGCGCTGTGTCTGCTGGCCGTGCCGGGTCTGACGCATTATGTATTACGATCGAGTGAGCGTGCCTGGCAGCGCGTGCGCGGGTGGGTCGGATGCGATGCCGCAGATCGGACGGTGTGTCCATCGCCTACGAGGTGGTTATCTGTATTGCTGGTCGCTCTGACGTTGCCCTCCACTGTGTTGGTTATCACCAGCGCCGGTTTAGCTGCCGCGGCTGGCCATCCGGATACAGTGGTCAGTCGTGCCGAGCTCGCTGTGGTGGAATGGTTGGCTGAGCACAGCCAGCCAGAGGATGTGGTGTTAGCTTCATATGAATTGAGCGGTTTCATCGCGGCACGCAGCGGGCGACGGGTGTTTATGGGCCACTGGACCGAGACGATCAACCTGCCACACAAGCGCGCGGCGGCAGCGCGCTTCTACAGCTCCGCCGATGACACTGAACGACAAGACCTGCTGCGCAATTATGGCATCCAGTATGTCGTCCACGGCCCACGCGAGCGTGCGATGGGAGATTTTGATCCCGCGCGCGTTCCATATTTGCAACTTGTATTTCGTTTTCAGGATGTGAACATTTATCGTGTCATGTTCGGCAGGCCATAAACCCTGGGAGGGGTGGTGAGGATCGAGGTCGGGCATCCCGAGCCACGCGAGCACATTATACTGGCTGGCGTCTTTGCCGTAGCGTTCGTGCTGCGTCTGATCAACCTTAGCGAACGACCGCTCTGGTACGATGAAGCATTTGCCGTGTTGTATGCAGAGAAATCGTTCGCCACTATGTTGCACGGCACACTGGCCTCGACACACGGGGTCGCGGCGGATGTCCATCCCTTGCTCTATTATATACTTCTACACGGGTGGATGCAGCTCTTCGGTCAGTCTCCGGTGGCGGTGCGCGCGCTATCGGTGTTGTTGGGGGGCGCCACGGTGGTCGTGGCATATGGACTTGGGCACCTTCTCTATGGCCGGCGCGGTGCCCTGGGAGCTGCGCTTGGGGTGGCATGCGCCCCCCTTGCTGTCTACTACTCCCAGGAGACGCGCATGTATGCCCTGTTGGGAGTTGCGGCGCTGACGATGACTTACTTCTTCGTCCGCGCTTGGCTGCGCAGCGGCTGGGTCAACTGGGTCGCCGTGGCTCTATGTGGCGCGCTCGTGCTCTATGCCCACAACCTGGGCTTCGCTTTCATTCTAGGGTTGGATGCATGGGTGGTATGGGAATGGTTCAGACCGAACGGTGCACGTTGGCGCAACGGCTGGCCGCTTGCATTGAGCCATTTTCTCATGCTTGCGCTGTTCGCGCCCTGGCTGATGGCATTGCCCGGTCAGTTCGGCAAGGTGCAACAGGCCTACTGGGTGACGCAGCCTGGCCTGCTCCAGCTCGTCCAGACGTTGTTCATCTTTCACTTCGCCTATGACAACCAGGCGTTGCCAGCCTGGTTGTTGCCACCGGCCCTTTTCTTCAGCCTGCTGCTGGTCGCGCTGTGTGCGCTGGCCCTCTGGCGGCGACGTCGTGCACTTTGGGCAAGCGATTCCCCGTCCTGGGATATGTTGCTGGTGGCACTCGCCGGGACACCTGTTGTGACCCTTTTTGTCATCTCGCAATGGATTCCGGTGTACGTGGTGCGCGCCCTGCTTCCGTCGGCGCTGGCCTATTACGTGTTGCTGGCCGGATTGTGGACGCGTGACGCATGGCCGCAACCGGTTCGGTGGGGTATGCTGCTCCCCTGTGCTCTGATTGTCGCCGTGTCGCTTTGGAATCATTACTCTTATACGGGCTTTCCACGCGCTCCCTTCGCGCGTGTGGCAGCTTTTCTACGTGCTCACCATCAGCTGGGCGACGTCATCGTCCACAGCAATAAACTGAGCTTCTTCCCCACGCATTATTATGACCGCGTCCTGCCCCAGTCCTTCATCGCCGACCCTCCCGGTAGCCCCAGTGATACTCTGGCTTACCCCACCCAGGCAGCTTTGGGATTGTTCGCCATCCCGGATATTGCCACGGCAGTGCAAGGACATAAGCGGGTGTGGTTGGTGATATTTCGCCGGGCAGTCGAGGAATATCAGGCTGCCGGTTATCTCGACCACCCGCATCGCCTTTGGCTGGAACAGCGTTATAGTCTTGTCTCACTGCGCACGTTTGGCGATCTCGATGTCGCGGAGTATCGGTTGCGCATACTGCCCCTCGTCCGCGCCCCCTGAGCAAGTAGAGCGATCCGAATCGCCACTCAGAGGCTTGCGGCCAGCTCTCCGCCTACGCGGACGGGGGAAAGAGTGTCCCCGGTCTTGTCGCCTGCTCTGCCATGTGTTAAAATCGGGGTGCGATGTTGGATCTGCTCGTCATCGTGGTCAATTACAATACATGTGCCCATTTACATGATTGCCTTTCTTCCCTCTATGCAAGTCGGGGAGACTTTTCTTTTGTCGTCTGCGTGGTGGACAACGCTTCGTGTGACGGCAGCTGTGAGATGGTGCGCGCGCAATTTCCCCAGGTGCACCTTATCCCCAGTTGCGTCAACGGTGGTTTTGCCTATGGCAACAACTTAGCCCTACGCGCCTACGGTTTCCAGGACAAGAACACAACGGAAGCTCCTGCAGAAGCTCCTAACGCGCTGCCGCGCTATGTCATGTTGCTCAATCCGGACACGGTGGTACCTCCGGATGGATTGCAGGGCTTGCTCTCCTTCATGGATACCCACCCTCATGTGGGCATCTGTGGTCCGAAGCTGGTCCTCGAAGACGGCAGTCTGGACCTGGCGTGTCGCCGCAGCTTTCCCACCCCGGCGGTGTCGTTCTACCGAATGGTCGGTCTATCGCGCCTGTTCCCTCATCATCCCGTCTTTGGACGCTACAATCTCACGTATTGCGATCCCGATCAACCGATGGAAGTGGATGCCGTGGTGGGCGCTTGTATGGTGGTGCGGCGCGAGGCCATTCAGCAAGTTGGATTACTCGACGAGAGTTATTTCATGTATGGAGAAGACCTCGATTGGGCTTATCGTATGCATCAAGCCGGGTGGAAAACGTATTACTACCCTGCGGTGACAGTGCGGCATGTGAAACGTGCGGCCAGCCGGCATAGCCCCCGCGCCCAGATGGAGTTTTACCGTGCTATGCGCATCTTTTACCTGAAGCACTATGCGGCCTCGACGCCGCGTGTGTTGCACTGGCTGGTTCTCCTAGGCATCGGTTTGCGCGCCGGCATCGCCAAAATCCAGCTTCGCCTCGCCTCGCCACGCTGGAACCAACCTGCTGGGTGACAAGGAGCTCTATGAATCGACGCGCTGCCCGAATCCTGACCGCTTCCCTGGTGCTGACGGACGCGACGATGGCTGCCCTGGCCTTTGCCCTGGGCTATGCGCTGCGTCTGCAGTCGGAATACGCCGAGATCGCCCCGTTCGACCGCTACCTTGGGATGATGTTGCTCCACGTAGCGGTGGTGGTATGCGTCTTTGCTTTTTACCGTCTTTATCAGCGCAAGCGTGCCACCTCCCACCTCGATGAGTTGTATTCCATTTTTGCGGCTGTTTCGGTCGCCACCGTCATCGCGATTGCGCTC
>JANXAX010000197.1 GCA_025062175.1 Anaerolineae bacterium
TCGTTGCTGGTAGGGATGCTCACAGTGGCCAGCTACTATGCGGTGGCGCGTCGCCTACTTGGCTCGCGCGCAGCTGGTCTCTTCGCTATGGCCTTTTCTGCACTGGATATGTTGATGGTCCTCTGGTCAAGCCGGATGCGCATGTATGCGTTGGCTGGTCTGTTTGCACTCTGGACACTCTATTTTGTCGTTTGGGGCGCGGTGCGCTGGCGCCGTTCCAGCTCGACTGTTTGGCTGGCAGCAGCGGTGTGTCTGCTCGGGGCGGCTGTATCCCATTCGGTCATCGTGATGGCGGTGCCGATGTGGGGACTGGCCATATTGGTCATAATAGGGCTCCGGAGCGAACGTCCGAGCGCCGAGAGCGTGAAAGCCATTCTGCGACAGGATCAGCTCACCTGGATTGCCATTGTTATGGTGGTGTCGATTGCCCTAGCATTTGGAGTGGTCGGCCAGGAAGCATTCTTGACCCCAGAGCAAGAGAGCAGCGATGCCCGTTTGATCGATCTTGCCGCGTTGATCGCCAAGTTCTTGTCGCCTGGGATCAGCTGGCAAAGGGTGGATGACTTCATTTACTATTTCACCTCGGAGGTTTATGTTCCGCTGGCAACGCTCGCCGGCGTGGCCACGCTAATGGCGCTAGTGATGATCGTGCGCAAGCGTCTCACATCACATCAGCTCGCCACGCTGTGTTTAGCATTTGTGTTCCTGTTCACCATAGCCGGGCTGGGTTTCCTGGTCACCTCAACGTGGCGGAAGACGCGTTATCTCTTCATCTTGTGTCAGCCTGCCTTTGTGTTGTTAGCAGCCGATGGGGTGGTGCGCTTGGGTACGATGATTGGGTCGCGGTTACGAGCCTATCCGCGTTGGCTTTCAGATGTGGGGGCGCTTGTGGGGGTAGCCTGCATCGTGATTGTATGGGGCCATGAAACCTGGAGGGGACTGGGAACGCGAGGTACGGGCGATTATGACACGGCGTTTGCTTGGGTGAAGGAACAGTGGCGAGAGGGCGACCGCGTCATGACAGTACATCCTTCGGCGGCTTATCTCTATCTGGGACGCGTGGATTATTATGCGGCCGGGGAACGGGCGCGTGTGCTCTATGACGAGGAAAGTGAAGAGGTGGTGGATCGTTATAGTGGGGCAGTGTTGATCAACTCGGTGGAAGCGCTCAATCGGGCTTTGGCCGAAGCGGCGGGCCGCTTGTGGTTTGTGGTCGATCGCAAGCGCTTGTTCCGCCGCTATGATCCGCTGTTCACCCAGCAGGTCTTCGCCCAGATGGACATCGTGCACCGTCGTGGCAATGTGCCTGTGTTTCTCAGTCATCGCTATCCGCGTCCTATGCCCCCACAACCAGCAACCGTAATTGCGGCCCGTTTGGGTGATCTCGCCGAGCTGGGCGGGTACTCCATTGACTTTAGAGCGATGGCACCCGACAACTCGGTGCCACTGGTGCTTTATTGGCGCCCTTTGACCGCTGCAGTGCCGCGCCCATTCAAGGTGTTTGTGCAGCTGCGCAATGAGCACGACGAAATCGTAGCCCAAGCCGATCATTATATCCTCGAGGGGTTGCTCAGCAGAGACGTGTTGCATGACCTGATAGGACAGGGAGAGTGGCTGCGCGATGGAGTGCAGCTCTATGTGCCCAACCCATTGCCACACGGCCACTATCGACTGTTGGTCGGCCTGTATGACGAGGTGACGGGTGAGCGAGTGCCGGTGCGCTCCGACACGAGTGGTGAGAATGCGGTGGTGCTTATGGAGTTCGACATCCCATGACAAAGCGGGCCTGGCCTCGAGCAGTTGAGTGGGCGATGCCTGTTTTCATCTTCGTTGCTGCCCTAGCTCCGCGGTTACCGGGATTGGATGGCTTTGTCACAACAGATGAACCGTTTAACCTTCGGCAATCCGCGGCGGTGGTAGATGCTGTCTTGCGGGGGGACTTCGGTGCCACCTATTGGCACTTTTATCCCGGCTTGACGATCGCCTGGCTGAGCGGATTGGGGGTGTTGTTCCAGTGGCTCTGGAGTGGCGCAGCGGAGCCGTTTGCACAGTTTATCCAGCGCAATGTCGTCGAGTTGCTCATCGCGGCACGCCTTCCACACGGGATTTTGGGCGCTCTGTATGCCGTCGCCGTGTACAGATTCGCCAGACGGCTGTTAGGAGGCCGCGTTGCGCTGGTGGGCGCGCTCTTGATCGCATGGGATCCATTTATGCTGGCACATACGCGCGTGACACATGGAGACAGCCCGGTCGCCGTGTTTATGGGGCTGGGACTGTTGGCATTTCTCGCCCATCTATGCGATCCCGCGACACGTGAGCATATTATCAGAGGTGATCTAGCGTTCTCAGCGATATGTGGTGGATTGGCTGCGTTGAGCAAGTCGCCGGGGCATTTTATCGTGCCCTTTATCATTTTGCTGGGCATAGGCGAGGCCGGGATGTGGTATGCGCGCGCCAATCGTCCTCTCTTCGGGAGACGCCTCATCCAGCTGTTCGTCTGGTGTGCCGTTGCCGGAGCGGTTTTCGTGATTCTGTGGCCTGCCCTGTGGGTGAACCCGTTGGGCACATTGCGGCGCATGTTTGAAGAAACTTTTGACAAGATGGAAGCCGGTCATCTTGTCTTTTTTATGGGACAACCCACCCTGGATCCAGGCCCTTGGTTCTATCCTTATGTGATTGCTTTCCGTCTTACGCCAGTTGTATGGTTGGGTCTGTCGCTGGCTGGCATCGCATTGGTGCTAGTGAAACTGTCCGGGACACGGTGGATTCACCATCGCGGTGGGAGCATAGATATCTGGACGGTTGGCCTTACTGGATTGTTTGTGCTCACCATTCTACTGCTCGCCGAGCTCAGTCCGAAAAAGCAGGATCGCTATTTGCTGGTAGTATTCCCTTTGCTCGATCTCTTGGCTGCCTGGGGGATCGTACGGCTGGGTGAGTGGGTCGCCAATCTGGGGACAAGCCGCTTGCCCCGTTTTACACTGGGAAGCATCTTCGGAGTGTGGACTGTTTTGATCGCACTTCACGCCTATCCGGTCGTGACCTACTATCCTTATTATCTGGCGTACTTCAATCCGCTAATGGGGGGCCTGCCGCGCGCTGTCGAGACCACCTTAGTTGGTTGGGGAGAAGGGATGGAGCAGGTGGCGGCCTACTTGAACATGCAACCGGGTGCGGAGACAGCATATGTAGCGGCGGTGCCGGTGCAGACCTTGTTGCCCTACTTCCGAGGCAGAGGCGAGAATTTCTACACCAATGACGTGGCACTGCGCGCGGATTGGGTGGTGCTCTACGTGTCCCAAGTGCAGCGGTTGGCGCCCAGTCCTGAAATCGTGCGCTACTTTCGCGCCCAGCGGCCGGAACACATAGTGGAACTATTTGGGGTACCCTACGCCTGGGTATACCGTGGGCCGAAGCTGATCACCGACACTCCACCCGTTGGATTGCACGTGGTGTCCAACCCTTCTGGACAGAAGATGCCTCTGCAGCTGGTCGGCTATCGTATAGAGAAACAGGACAGCTCGGTCGCGGTGACACTGGGCTGGTATGCACCGGCAACTGTCCCACTTGACTACACTGTGAGTGTGCGTCTCATCGGGGCGGATGGGCGCTGGTTGGCGCAACATGACAGCTGGCCGGCAGGTGGACTGTTACCCACACATCAGCTGCGGCCGGGTGACTATGTGCGCGATGTACATGTCCTGGAGCTGGGAGAGGAAGGACCGGTGCACTCCATACAAGTGGTGGTTTATGATGCGGTAAGAAATGTACCCTTGGACGCCCCGATCGATCTATCGTCAACGCTGCTGGACTGATCGACCATTTTGATTGACTAAGATCGCGCAGCGGGACCGTGAGCAGTGGGGGCTGGTGTGCTCTTAGCGCCCCATGGATGACGAAAACGGGAGAGTACCGTTTTCACCTCTCCCGTTTTTTGTTTTCCGGTTGAGCGACTTGAGAAAAGAGATACCTATCCCTGACGCGCCTGCTTCATCTGGCGACGCAGCATCTTACGCCGGGCTTTGCGGATGGCGCGCTGTTTCTCCAGGCGTCGCTGCTCGCCCTTTGAAACGTACCATCGCTTCTTGCGATAAGTGCTCAGAATGCGGTTTTTCACCACTTCCTTGCGAAATCGCTTCAGGAGACTTTCCTGCGATTCGCCAGGACGAAGGACCACCGTCATTCGCGCCGTCTGCATGCCGCTCTCACCTCCTTTCTCCTCCGAATTTATCAGTACTCATCATCCTCGAGGGAAGTTTCCTCTTCGACATCTTCTGTGGCGAGGTTTGCGTCGACTTCAGCTGGCACTTCGACCCGTTCCTCTGGACCCAAGCCGAAACTGACAGTCGTGAGCTTGGACTTTGCCTGTTCCGCCGCGCGCGCCGCCGCCTTTTGCTTGCGCACCATATAACCGGTGCCAGCCGGGATCAGCTTGCCAATGATCACGTTTTCTTTCAGCCCATATAGGTCATCTCGCTTGCCCTCGATTGCGGCTTGGGCTAACACATTGATGGTGTGTTGGAACGAGGCCGCGGCCAGGAAGCTCTCGGTGTTCAGCGCCGCTTTGGTGATGCCCAGCAACACAGGGCGGCCAGTGGCGGGCCGTTTGCCTGCCGCGATGAGCTGGTCGTTGACCTTCTGGAACTTCAGGCGGTCCACCAGCTCACCCGGCAGGTAGTCGCTGTCACCGGTCGAGGTGACCCGCACCCGATTGGTCATCTGGCGAATGATCAGTTCGATGTGCTTGTCATGGATCGAGACACCTTGGGAACGGTACACCTTTTGGATCTCTTCCAGAAGGTATGCCTGGGCGGCTTCACGCCCCAGGATGCGCAGAATGCGGTTAGGATCGAGTGACCCATCCGTCAGCTGCTGACCGGTCTTCACCATTTCGCCGGGCGTGACACGTAGCCGTGCTGCCGAGGCGACTTCATATTCGCGCTCGTCACGGTAGGTCCAGTGGATAGTGATCTTATGCCCGTCCCGTTCCACGATGCCGCCGTGCTCTGCCAAGATTTCTCGGTCACCGCGCTTAGCAAGTCGGGTGTGTGCCGGGACTTCCTCGCCATCTTCTACCAAGATAGCCCAGTTGCCCGGCACCTCGTATACATCATGGCGCACCTCTTCCTGGACAACGCGCAGTAACCGTGCGCCGTCCTCTTTCACAACGAGTTCCACGCGTCCGTCGATGTCCGAGATAATCGCTTCGCCCTTGGGCACCCGTGCCTCGAACAGCTCCTGCACACGCGGCAACCCATGGGTGATGTCCTCCACGTTG
>JANXAX010000198.1 GCA_025062175.1 Anaerolineae bacterium
TCTATCGGCGGCGCGTGTTGGGGGTGGGCGGTCGCGAGTTCGACGCCTTCAAGTTTCGCACCATGTATGTCAACGGGGACGAGATCCTGAAGCAGCATCCCGAAGCAGCCGAGGCGCTGCGCAACCACCACAAATGTGCCTGGGATCCGCGCGTGACGCGATTGGGGCGCATCTTGCGGCGCACCAGTCTGGATGAGCTGCCGCAGCTGTTCAACGTGCTGCTGCGTCAGATGAGCTTGGTGGGCCCGCGCATGATCTCGCCTGCCGAGTTGGAGAAGTACGGCAAGTGGGGCATGAACCTGCTCACCATCCCGCCGGGTATCACGGGCTTGTGGCAGGTGTCCGGCCGTGCGGATCTCTCCTATGAGGAACGCGTGCGGCTGGATATGAGCTACATCCGCAATTACACCATCTGGCTCGACCTGCAGATTTTGTGGCGCACCATCCCGGCCGTGCTGCAATGTCGCGGGGCGTATTGAGTTCTCTCACTGCGGAGGCCGCAGAAGCCTAGTAAGAAAGGATAGGATGGATGAAGGCAATGATCCTAGCGGCAGGGGAGGGGACGCGGCTGCGGCCGCTCACCGAGCAGTGCCCCAAGCCGATGTTGCCAGTGGCCGGCCGGCCCTTGCTCGAACACACGCTGGCATGGTTGCAGCGCTATGGCATCCGCGAGGTGGCCATCAACCTGCACCACCTACCGGAGGCCATCCGCGGTTATTTCGGTGACGGCAGCCGTTTCGGCATGCGCATCACCTACTCGCCGGAGGAACAACTGTTGGGCACCGCTGGCGCGGTACGCCGCTTGGAACACTTCTTCAATGAGACCTTCGTCGTGGTCTACGGCGATGTGCTCACTGACCTGGATCTTGCAGCATTATTGCGCTTTCACCGAGAACACCAGGGTATAGGCACGATCACCCTCTACCGAGTGAACAACCCAACGGCGTGCGGTCTGGTGGAGCTGGACTGGGATGGACGCGTTGTGCGTTTCATCGAGAAGCCACGTCCCGAGGAAGTGTTCACCAACCTGGCGAATGCCGGGGTGTATATCCTCGAGCCAGAGGTGATCGCCCAGATCCCACCCGAAGGAGCATCCGATTTCGGGCGCGATGTCTTCCCGGCGTTGCTGGAGCGTGGCTTGACGCTCTATGGCTATATCATCCCGGCCACAACACGGCTGATCGACATCGGTTCGCCGGAACACTATCGCCTGGCGCAGGAGCTCTTCGGCCAACATGTAGACGGAGAACACAGTTGAAATGGAAGACATGGCTTTGGGGCTTTCAGGTTCTGTGTGGCAAAGGCGTAGTGGGCGATGATCATCACGCAAACACCTATTCGGGTCAGCCTGTTCGGCGGCGGCACCGACTTCCGCGATTATTACGAGCGTGAAGAGGGCTGTGTGCTGAGCACGGCCATCGACAAGTACATCTTCGTGGTCATCAAAGAGCGCTTCGACGACCTGATCCGCGTCGGTTACACGCGCACCGAGCTGGTTGAATGTGTCGATCAGGTGCAACACGACTTGGTGCGCGAGGCATTGCGGCTGACGGGCATCACCCGGCGTGTGGAGATCGACACCATGGCCGACATCCCTTCCGAGGGCTCCGGGTTGGGTTCGTCCAGCGCGGTGACGGTAGGGTTGCTCAACGCCATGTACAACTATCTGGGAGAGGCGGTGACCGCCGAGCGGCTAGCGCGGGAGGCATGTCAGATCGAGATCGAGATGTTGGGTCGCCCCATCGGAGTGCAGGACCAGTACATCGCCGCATATGGAGGGCTGCGCTTCATGACCTTCATGCGCGACGGGCGCGTGCGGGTGGAGTCAGTGCGCGTCGACGAGCGCACGCGCCGCCGCCTGGGACAAAACTTGCTCCTCTTTTACACAGGGATTGCACGCCAAGCCCGTGACATCTTGAGCGAGCAGAAGAACAACATCGCCGACCGTATGGCCGAGCTGCGGGCGATGAAGCAGTTGGCGCTGACCGCGCGCGCTGCGCTGGAAGCGGGCGATGTGGACACAGTGGGAGAGCTGCTGCATCATAGCTGGGAGCTAAAAAAACAGCTCGCCAGCAAGATTAGCAACTCGACCATCGATGCCATGTATGCGGCAGCGCGTAAAGCTGGCGCGTTGGGCGGCAAGATCACCGGCGCAGGCGGTGGAGGATTTTTGTTATTGTATTGCCCCTGGCAATATCAAGAACAGGTGCGTGCCGCGCTGAGCGGACTGCGCGAGCTGCCCTTCCGCATGGAGCATTACGGCAGCAAGGTTATCCTCAATTACCGCCGCTACAACAATGAGTGAGGGAAGGTGACTACTATGCGGACAGGAAAATGGCTGTGTCTCGGCGTGAATGTGGGACACGGCGGTGCGCGGAGGGACGGGCTCTCATGACATTGGACGCGCCGCGCAACTGCCCTTTCTTGGGGCTGCAGGATGATCCCTACACCAGCCTGCTCTATGCGGATGAAGCTCACCGCTGTTATACCGATAGTCGCGCTGTCGAAGTGGAGCTGGAGCACCAAGAACGCTTTTGTATCAGCGGCCCGTTTGAGCGGTGTCCGCGCTACGTGCGTGCGATGCGTTCCAGGGTGTCGATTACTCCGCCGATGCCGCGTCGTGAACCGATTGTCCAGGATGAAGAACCGACAGCGGTAGAGGAACCGCCTGGAGAATTTTCCGCTTGGCGGGTGATGCTGTGGGCGCTAGCAGGGCTGGTGGTGGTCTTCTTCGGGCTACGTTATGGGGTTATCGTTTTCACACCCCCCCAACCAAATGAAGTGACTCCACACACGATTGTGACACGGTCTCCTACGGCCACGCTGACCGTCACACCCACGTCACCGCTGGCAGCAGTCGCCACCGCTACACCATTGGCATTTGTCCGACCCACGGCGACTCCGACACCACCGCCCGGAGGTAACAACTTTGTCCTGTTTCCTGCGGCTGAATCGGTGGGCTGGGTGGTGAGCAGAGAAGAACGCGGCAACCACTTTGGCGACTCGCACATTTACAGCGGCATCTATAACGGCGCGATCTATCATGGTGCTCTGCAATTCGACCTTTCGGTGATTCCGCGCGGCGCGCCCATCCTGGGGGCGACGCTGCAGCTTGTCGGTCTTAACCGCGACCGTCTGGGCGACGGCGGCACGTGGGAAGTGCGCATCCTCACCGACACGGTGGACTACGAATGGTCCACGATGACATATCAGAGTCTACATAATGCTGTCGTGTTGCAGAGCCTGTTGCCGGTGTTGGGCGCGGACGACCTGGGCGTGCGCAAAGTCAACGAATTCGTCTTTAGTGACGAACAGCTGCGGCTGTTGGAGCGAAGGGTGCTGAAAGAGGGGCGTCTTTCGCTGCGGATTGACGGACCGATGACCGGCGCCAACAATTTATTTAGCTGGGATAGTGGCTATGGGCCGGAGAGCAAGGGGAACCGACCGGTGCTCTTCCTGAGTGTGGGGGAACCGCCCGAGACGCCCCCGCCGCGTGAATATGTGGTGGTGACCAACACGCCCACGCCGGAGAACGTGCTCACCGCGGCGGCGATCATCGCACGCTTGACCGCCAATGCCACCTCTACCGGCACAGCAACGCCCACCCCGCGCAATTGGGTCACCGCCACGCCGGCCAACTGGATCGTGGTGACCAGCACACCGGAGCCGGCCAACAGCGCCACGGCGGCGTATATGAGCGCGCTGGCAACCGCCAATGCGCTCACCACGGGAACTCCGACGCCGACGCCCTATAATATGGTGACTGCCACCCCGACACCGACATGGGTGATCATCACCAGTGTGCCCACGCCGGAGAACGTCTTCACGGCGCAGGCGCGTGCCATCGCCACGGCGACCGCGGTGCAGCGCTACGGTACACCGACGCCGTTGCCACCCAACTGGGTGACACCGATTGTGGTGACCAACACCCCACTGCCCCAGAATCAGGCGACGAAGATTGCCATCATTGCCATGGCGACGGCCAACTACCTGGCATACGGGGAGCCCACGCCTACGCCACCGAACGTATGGACGGCCACGCCTACGCCCACCTGGGTGATCATCACCAGTGTGCCCACGCCTGGCAACCCGGCAACGGCACAAGCGCGCGCCATCGCCACGGCTACTGCAGCTTTCTTATACGGCACACCGACGCCGCTGCCGCCCAACTGGGTGACTCCCATCGTGGTAACTGCCACGCCTGTGCCGGAAAATGCAGCCACTGCCCAGGCCATCGCGGCCTTGGCCACCGCAAATGTGCTGCTCTTCGGACCGCCCACCCCGACACCGCCCAACGTCTGGACAGCCACACCGACGCCGCTATTGGATCTATACGCGGCTTCCAACCCGACGCCGACGCCGGAGCCGACCGCTACACCGACACCCGATCCCAACATCATCCCGCCGGATATGATCGGCCGCATCGGTTTCATTTCAGACCGCGAGGGTGGTCAGCCGTGGTACTACGTGATGGATGCCGATGGCAGCAATGTGCAGCGCCTTAGCGGGCCGGAGCTCTATAATGCCGCACTGGTGCGCGATACGCTTGATCCCACCGGTCAGTATCAGGCAATTGTCACGCTGCCGCGCAATCCATCTGTCGACCCCGAAGTGGGCAAGAACTACGAGATCAGCCTAATGCGTCTCTCCGACGGTTATACATGGTACATCGCCGGTGGTGAGCGCGGTGCCGACTACGCGCCGGCGTATTGCCAGGCTGACCCACGTTACATCGCCTACACCTCACAGCAGAGCGGTAACGACGAGATCTTCGTGGTGGACTTGCTGAGTAGCTATGGCCGCGATGTCCCGTTGCAGACCACGCGTCTGACCCAGAACGACTGGGCATGGGATAAGCATCCCAGCTGGTCGCCCGACTGCCGTCAGATCGTCTTCTACTCCAACCGGGACGGGCGCAACCAGATTTACGTGATGGACTTCCTCGGAATGGGATACAAGGGTGCAAATGAGCGCAACCTAAGCAACAATCCGTATAATGATTGGGATCCGGTATGGTTCAAGCCCCCACCGGTGGCACCGTAGGGACTAAGATGGGGCGATCTTGAAGCAGGAGTGAAGGATGACACTGCGTCAATACTTTACCGTTGTTTGGAGGTGGCTCTGGCTGATCGTGCTGGCTGGGGCGGTCGCTGGCGGGTCGGCTTACATCGCCAGCTTGTCTATGCCGCGTGTGTACCAGAGCACCACCACTCTGATGGTGGGGCAGAAGGCGATCCGAGACCCAAACGTCACCGCACAGGACCTCTA
>JANXAX010000199.1 GCA_025062175.1 Anaerolineae bacterium
ACGCGCATATTCCTGGAGCTGCTCCACCAGGCAGGGCACGAAGTTGAAGGTCGCCTTGACGGACGGATACTGGCTGAGCACCTCGGCCATATGCACGTATTCCTTCGACCCGTGCAGACGTGCCCAGGGCAAGATGTACTCGCCGCTGTTCGTATCCTTGTAGTACGGTTGATGCATGTGCCAGACGAAGGCGACATAGAGGGGATGTTGCACGTGCGCTCTGACCTCCTGCAAGAAGGCGAGAGCGCAGAAGCCTCTGCGCCCTCGCTCCATAATTTCTGAGCTGCGATCCGGTCTAAGGTGTCGCCATGGCCTGATCGAACGTCGCGGCGATCTGGCGCGCTTCGGCGACCAGCTCCGGCACCGCCTCATAGATGGCGCGGCCGCGCTGATCTGCCTCCACCGCCTTGGGGTTGAAAGACAAGAAGCCGATCACCGGCAGCTCGGGCAGGCTGTCGCGGATGAAGGTGCGGTCGGCCTCATCGCGCACCTTGTTGCCCACCACGAAGCAGCGCGTCACCCCGATATCCCGGGCCAGGCGGTGGATCGTCTGCGCCGTGCTCAAGCTACGCCGCCCCGGCTCCACCACGATGAGAAAGGCATCCACTGCGCTCGCCGTGGCACGGCCCAGGTTCTCAATCCCGGCATCCATGTCCAGGATCATCACCTCGTTGCGGTAGAGGATGACGTAGGTGACCAGCGCCTTGAGCAACGCGCTCTCGGGACAGATACACCCGCTGCCACCCTTCGCGATGGTGCCCAGCTGCAACAGGCGGATGCCGTTATACAGCACGCTGAAGCGGTCCGGGATGTCGTCCACGCGCGGGTTGAGGGTGAAGAAGCCACCCGTCTCGCCCGGCCGGGCGCCGGTGCGCTCATAGATCAGGTCGTCCATCTCGGCGATGGGGTGCAGCTGCGCCAGCAGCGCTTCGGGCACCCCCAGTGCATAGCCCAGACTGGCCGCCGGGTCGGCGTCGATGGCGATCACGGCATAACCTGCCTGGGCATAGATATAAGCCAGCAACGCCGCCAGGGTGGTCTTGCCCACCCCGCCCTTGCCGGTCACCGCCAGTTTGGGCATCGTCTGCTCTCCTCAGCACGCCTGCCGCGTGTCGTCTAGGACGCCGGCACCGCCTCTTTCTCCTGCGCGCGCACCGCTTCGGGCTGCGGCAGCTCACGCACCACCGGACGTGGCAGACCTGCCTCCTCGACCAGCCGGGGCACGATCGACTCCCAATGCACCGCCATGATGTGCAAGCCGTGGATGCCGGGGGTGTTCTTCAGCCGCTCGATCATTTCCAGCGCAATGGTCACCCCCATCTCCGCCTGCGCTTCCTTGTCACCCGCCGCCTCCATGCGCTTCAAGTCGGACTCGGTCAGCACCACGCCGGGCACGTCTTTCATATAGTGAGCCGCTTTGGCGCTGCGCAACGGCACGATGCCGGCCAGGATGTAGACCTTGTTCAGCAGGTTGCGCTTGTCCAGCGCCTCCAGCCACTCCAGGAAGCGGTTGTAGTCGAAGACGGGCTGGGTCTGGATGAACTGGGCGCCGGCGTTGATCTTCTTCTCGGCGCGGATGGCCTCATACTTGGGCGGGGCGCCAAAGGGCGACGCGGCAGCACCCAGGAAGAACTTGGGACGCACCTTCATCTCGCGGCCGTCGAGATACTTACCCTCGTCGCGCATGCGGCGCAACATCCAGAGGATCTGCACCGCGTCCATGTCGAACTGGTCGGGCATGGCCATCGGCGCTGGCCCGAAGCGATGATGGTCGCCGGTGAGGCAGAGGATGTTGCGGATGCCCAAGCCAGAGGCGCCCACCGCGTCCGACTGGATCACCACACGGGTGCGGTCGCGCGCCTGGAGCTGCATCACCGGCTCCAGGCCAGCATCCAGGCACAACTTGGCCGAGGCCAGGCTGTTCATCCGGCAGGTGGCCGAGGCGTTGTCGGTGAAGTTGGCTGCCGTCACGTAGGGCTTCAGCATGGTGACCTTCTTGATGAGACCCTCCGGCGAGGCATCCAACGGGGGCGCAATCTCGGCTGTGACCGTGAAGACACCGCTGCGCAGGTTCGCCTCCAGGAGCGAGATCGGCTCGGTGTAGGCGGGCGGATGGTATTGCGAGTCCCCCTGCCACCAGTCGGGCTGGCGCAGCGCATAGAAGAACGCCTCCCACTCGCGGTGGAACTTCTCGCGGTTGAAGATGAAGTCCCAAGGATACGGCCCGGACTTGCGCTTGAACCACAGCTTGATCATATCGAGCCACGTCTCGTGGCCCACCCGGTTGCCGTCCACCGGCGCGTTGATCTCGAGCAGCTTGTCGAGCCGTCCCATCTTCTCGGAACGCTCGTAGATGACATACCAGGTGCACGGGCGGGTGGGATCTACCTCACAATGGTCGCGCGTCGCACCACCACACAGGCCGTTGCGCAGACCCTTGGGGCAGGTCATCGGACAGACAAAAGCAGTCTCCTGCAAGATACAGTTGCCACACATGCGGCAACCGAACAACGCGCCCTTGACCGCCCGCTCGAAGGCGGTGAACACTTGCACTGGCAACGAATCGCGTTGCACCGGCATAAACGGTGCTTGGTAACGACGTGGTGAGAATAGCGACATCTTCTCCACTCCTACTTCGCTAACTTCAATAACCCAGTTCCAAAATTCCTCTCACATCGTGGCCTTGGCGCAATATCGCCCCTGGCCGACGGGCATGCTCGACTTACAGTCCAGGCAACAAGTAGGCATAAGCGCTCAATGCGGCAGTGACGCCACCCCCGGCTGCCACCAAGATCTGTTCCATGTATGTATTCGTGACATCGCCGGCGGCACAAATGCCGGGCACATTGGTGCGCCCGCGTTCGTCGATGCGAATGTGCCCACTCGGATCCACGTCCACGAGCCCCACCACCGGCTGCGAGTTGGGGATCACCGCAATCTCGACGAAGAAGACGCCGGCGGCGATCTCCGATTGGCTCCCATCCGGCGCGCTGACCAGGATGCGGCGCGCGTACTCGTCCCCCTGCATCTCCAACACCTGGTAATTCTCCAGAATGGTGACGTTCTGCGCCTTTTTCAGCTTGGCCCCCAGAGGGTTCTCCAGCGCGTGGGGTTCCGCGCCGACCAGATAGACTTGGCGCGCCGTCAAGGCGATCTCTGCCGCCGCGCGTACAGCAAGCTGGCCACCGCCGATGATCGCCACCACCCGGTCACTCATATGTGGCGCGTAGCGCAGGGCAGAGTAGCCCAGGCCGCGCATGAGATATTTCTCTTCGCCGGGCACGTGCATGCGCTGGTGTTTCACTCCGGTCGCGATGATAACCGCCTTGCCGAGCAACATCGCCTCTTCCTGAGTGTACACTGCAAAGCCGTCGCGATGGCGGCTCACCCGCACCGCATAGTCCTTGTAGTGCGTGAAATCCAGCCGCTCCAACTCCGCCTTGAGCCCGGCGATGATCTCCTGTCCTTCCAGGACGATCGGCGGCTCCTCCGGTGGCAGCTGCATGCGGTAATTGGTCTTGCCCCCCAACGTCTTGGAGACGAGCAACACCTTGAGGCGACGCCGCACCGCGTAGATCGTCGCGGTGATGCCAGCCAGTCCGCCGCCCACCACAATCAGGTCATACATCAACGCCCTCCCACGGCTGGGCGCATCCCGCTCAGACGCGCAGATACGAGTCGGTATAGATGATCTGATTATACAGGATCTGCGCCGTCTTGAACAAGGCCACCTGCTCCGGGTCGCTCATGTCGACATCGTCGGCGGTCAGACGCTCGCCGGCCGCGGTCTTGTCGTAGAGCTTGAGCACCAGGCGGCCCAGCGCCGTGCTGTCGTCGCGCTGGGTGACGATGCGGATGAACTCGTTCTGTTTCTGGTCCAACGGATTGGCGATCACATAGTCCAGACCGACCGCCATCAACATCACCAGGTAGGTGCGGTTGATCAGCGGGCGCAACTCGCTCGGCACCGCGTTGGAGACGTTGCTCAACCCGGCATTGGTCATGGGCGGCGGGTCGCCGGCCAGCTTGAGCAGACGGATCGCCTCGACGCACTCCGGGCAGTACTCCTGGCAACCGCTGACGGTCAGTACCAGCGGGTCGATCAGCAGGTCCTCCATCGGGATGCCGAGCTCGACGGCGCGGGGGATGAGATACTCCAGGGCGATGTTGACCCGTTCCTCGGCGCTCACCGGGATGCCCGACTTGCCCATCGTGAGAGCGATGAGCTTGGCGTTGTACTTCTTGGCCAGCGGGGGCACCGTGGCGAGACGTTCTTCTTCTGCTGAGGTGGAGTTGATGATGCACTGGTGCTTGGCCACCTTCAGCCCTTCCTCGATGGCTGCCAGGTTGGTGGTATCGAGCACCAACGGCACATCGACCACTTCCTGGATGCCCTTTACCAACCACGGCATGATCTCGTGACCAGCCTTCTTCTGCGGGCCGATGTTCAGGTCGAGATAATGCGCCCCTGCCTCCACTTGCTTGAGCGCCAGCTCCTGGAAAAAGCGAATGTTCTTTTCTGCTAGGGCCTCTTTGACCCGTGGCGAGATGATATGGATGTTCTCACCTATGATGTACATCAGAACTTCCTCCTTGAACGGAACGTGATATAGGATTGTTGCGGCGCGCTGCCAAGGCTTCCGCCACAGAGGGGAAGTAGGACAGGTTGGTATGCGGCAAGAACAACGCCGAGGTGAACGCTTCGTAAAACGAGTTGTCCGCTGAGAGCTCCAGGTAGGTCATCTTCTGGGCGATAGTGGTCAGGTGGTGGCGAAACTCGCGGTGTAGCAGCGCAAACAGTGCTCCTTTCAGCGCGGTGTTGCCCAAAAAATGGAACTTTTCCCAAGGCAGGTCGGGCAACAGCCCGATCTGGATCGCCTTTTCCACGTTGATATACTGACCGAACGAGCCGCCCACCAGCACGCGTTCCACTGTGGAGAGGTCGATGCCGACGCTGCGGGCCATCACCGTGAAGCCGGCGTAGATGGCCGCCTTGGCACGGATCAGGTTGTCGATGTCCACCTTGGTGATAACGATGTCACGCCCATGGGCGGTCTCGCTGCCCCATGCCACGACATATTCCGGCCCGTGCTCGCCGCGGCGGATGCGCGGCGTGCCGAGGTCGAAGTTGAGGTTGCCCGCCTTGTCGATCACGCCGGTGATGAACATCTCGGCAAGCAAACTAATCAATCCCGAACCGCACAAACCGCGCGGCTTGCCACCACCGATGACGCGATACGTCGGCTCGTAT
>JANXAX010000019.1 GCA_025062175.1 Anaerolineae bacterium
GAGGTATGCATCCTGGAGGCCACTTCCCATGGCCTGGCACAGCACCGCGTGACAGCGTGCGACTTCGACATGGCAGTTATGACGAACATCACCCACGAACATCTGGACCTCCATGGCTCATTGGAAGCTTACCGGGCGGCTAAGGCCAGACTGTTTGCCGGACTGAGCACCGCTACACGTAAACCAGGTGTGCCTAAAATCGCCATCCTGAATCGAGATGACAGCTCCTACGAGTACCTGTATCGCTATCCTGCCGACAGGACGCTCAGCTATGGGCGACATCCTCATGCCGATGTGCAAGCGAGTCAGGTGCAATGCACACCGGATGGCATTCAGCTGATAATCAGGTCTCCGTGGGGTGCTTTTCCTGTACAAAGCACTCTGGTGGGCGAGTTTAATGTGTCCAACATATTGGCCGCTGCAACGGTGGGGCTCGCAATGGGAGTATCGCCCACAGCGGTGCGACAAGCGGTAGGCACGTTTCAGGGTGTGAGGGGACGCATGGAACGCGTGGAATGTGGACAACCATTTACAGCACTTATTGACTTCGCCCACACCCCCAATTCGTTGCGTCAAGCTCTACAATCCGCACGCAGCCTGGCGGCACCTGGCAGACGTGTGATTGTAGTGTTTGGATGCGCAGGCATGCGCGATGTGGAGAAGCGTGCGCTGATGGGACAGGCCGCTGCCGAGCTGGCCGATTATGCTGTGCTCACGGCGGAGGATCCGCGCACCGAATCCCTGGATGCCATTCTGGAGGCGATTGCTGAGGGATGTCGCCAGAGTGGGGGGATAGAGGGCAAGACGTTCGAGCGTATTCCTGACCGTGGCGCCGCCATCGCACGTGGAGTCGCGTTGGCTAAACCAGGTGATGTGTTGCTGGTATGCGGCAAGGGACACGAACGCAGCATGTGTTTTGGCGACACCGAGTACGAATGGGACGACCGTGCAGCCTTAACACTGGCTTTGAAGGGGGGTGTGATGTGCACCCTGCCCACAGCCCATCGGTAAGAGTTTCGACGGACATCAGGCAATTGGGTGAAGGAATTTCACTTTTTGCGAAAGAGGGTTGAGAATATCTTGAGCAAAATCGAATAAAGGTGTAAAATAAGAAATAGACAGGCACTGAGCGATGCACCAGTTCAAGGAGGCTCACCCATGGACGTCATCAAAGTATCGGCCAAGTCCCGTTCAACAGCGGTAGCCGGCGCGATTGCGGGTGTCATTCGCGGGACCGGTCGCGCCGAAGTGCAAGCCATTGGTGCCGGAGCGGTGAACCAGGCGATCAAAGCGATCGCCATCGCCAGGGGATATCTAGCGCTGGAAGGTATGGACATCATCTGTATCCCCTCCTTTGCAGAGGTGGACATTGAAGGCCAGGAGCGGACTGCGCTTAAAATTGTGGTCGAGCCCCGTTGAACGAAGTGGATGGGCTGCCAGCACCTTGACCCCGGCAGCCCCTAACGCGAAGACTTGCCCTCCGGCCGCGCCGGGCGTTTCTGCTCAGCGAGTGGTGTCACCTCACTGGCTTTGACCTCAATTGTGAGCTCGTTTTGCAATTCTACCATCAACGTCTCGGTTAAAACGTTTAAACCAACGATGGTGCCCTTTCCATGTGGCGTGTTCACCACTGATCCAACTTTGGGCATCGACTGCTTGACCTCGACGTACAAGTCGTTCTCAAACACCAGGCAACATAGCAAACGTCCACATACCCCTGATATTTCCGTCGGTGTGAGGGGCAAATCCTGCTGCTTGGCCATTTTGATGGACACGGGATGGAATTCGGTGAGCCATGAAGCACAACACAGCTCCCTTCCGCACACGGCGTAACCCCCGAGTAACTTCGCCTCATCGCGGGCGCCGACCTGCTTCATTTCCACATGGGTCTTGAACGATTTCGCTAGCTGGCGCACAAGCTCGCGAAAATCGATCCTTTCCTCTGCCACAAAGGAGATCACCAGCCGTTCTCCATTGAAACTATACTCTGCCCCAATTGCCTTCATCGGAAGCCCCAGCTCGGCGATCTTCTCCCGACATTTCGCCAACGCAGCCGCCTCTCTGGAGCGAAACACCTCTGCCATGGCCAAGTCAACGGGCGTAGCGCGGCGGAGGATGGGTTTGAGCGTCCCCTTGATCTCGTCATCGCCCACCATAGTGGGCGCCATCACAATCCAACCCAGCTCCTCGCCCTGAACGGTTTCCACAATGACCGGGTCGCCGACCTTTAGATCGGTTATATCGCCCGGGCTGAAGTAATACATTTTAGTACAAGGCTTGAAACGAACTCCTACTACTTCAGGCATAGCACTTCTGTTAGCGTTATTCTTCTACCCGTGGCCAGCTGAGCAACAACACCTCAATTGCCAGCCGCGTGTTGACATTCTGTTCAATACATTGCATGACAAACTCAACCTGTTCCACCATACGGCGTGCTTGATCCAGTGTAATATACTGTGCTTGCGCGTGCAAGCGTTCTAGCTGGTCGATATTACATACTGGGACCTGCGCCCCGGCTCTGAGCAACAAAAGATCGTGCCACCAATTACCCCACAACATCAGCGTTTCTTCTAAGAGCTTGGGACTGCGACTGAGTGCAGCCGCATATCCCAGGCGCTGCACGCGGTTCTGGTGCATTAGATCGGATATCTGCTCCAGAGCTTCTGCACGCCGTTCCATAACCTCGCGATCGTAGACTGCATTCACTGCCCAACCGATGCGTCCCCCGGACAGATGGGCCAACAGTTTGGCCGTGGAAGGCTCGACACCCCATTGAGACATCAACGCTTGTTGTACCTGATCAATTGCGAGAGGCCGCAGCCACAGGGTTTGGCACCGTGAGACGATAGTGGGCAGCAGCTGGTCGATGCGCGTCGCGGTCAGTAGCAATACCACGTAGCTAGGGGGTTCTTCCAAGGTTTTGAGCAGGGCGTTGGCTGCTTCTAGGGTGGCACGTTCGAACTCCGTGAGAATCGCGACCCGCCACTGCCCTTCATAAGGCAGCAGAGCGAGATCCCGTTGCAGCTCACGCACTTGCTCAATTTTGATGGGTTCCCCGGGGGTATCCAAGATACGCACGTCGGGATGATTGCCTGTCGTCACCCGGCGGCAGGAGGAACACGTTCCGCACGGCATAGGGGTAGGGGCGACACATTGGAGCGCCTGCGCGAATACACGTGCCAACGTTGTCTTACCAATGTTAGGCGGCCCCAAAAGGAGCGTTGCATGGGATAAGCAACCTGCCTTCCACCTCCTTAGCAGCAACTCAAGCGCCCACGCGTGACCGACCAGCATACTCGTTCGCTCGCAAAGTCAATCGGGACGCGTGTTCATCCGCCCTCGCCGGTGCCTACCAAGTAGACCGCATGCCATGGACGATAACGACTCACCAGCTCGTCCTGGTGGAGGACTATCCCATTCTGCGTGACAGTCCGCCTGACTGTAACTTTGGCACCCTCTCTGGGCCACTCGACCTGTTTCACTGTACCCTTCGGCAAGCTCGGGTCTTGACGGTATTCGGGTGCGCCTGGGCTCGTTACTTCCTCCACCAGAGGACCTTCTACGGCGACCTGGCGCTGGGTGCGAGTTCCGTAAAAACGGAAGGTCAGGGTGCCGGCTTCCTGATCAACGTAGCTCTGGATAAGAAGAAAGTGCTCCGTGTCGTTGCGAAACTTGAAATCTATGTTGGGGGCATATATGGTGGCATCCAGACCAGGGCCAAATTCTATCTCATACCAGCTGACCCGATAACCATGAGCCCAACGCTCGACGATCTCAAAACCACCGAAAAAAGCGGCGCGGAACAGGGTGGTGGACACCTGGCAGATGCCTCCACCGATGCCCACTGCGGTGCGATCTCCCCAAATGATCAGGGAACGTTCATATCCTTCCTCGGCCGTAATTGGCCCCAGGTATGCGTTGAACGAAAAGAGCGCTCCTGGCGGCACCACAATCCCGTGAAACTTGCTCGCCGCCACCTGGATGTTGCGCACCCGGGCTTCCGACGAACCCTTAAAGGTGGTGGTCGCTTCGGCGACAATATCTCCGAAGTAGATTTGATTTGCTGCATCCGAGCGCACCGCAGGAGGTATCACCAACAATGGCAGCTCAAGATGATGGGCCGGTCGATTAATCAGCTCCGTGATAAGCGTCAAAGACCGTTCGACATCGAGTTGATAGCCTTCCTGACTCGGTCGTATTACGGAGATACTGCCGTTCTGGGGGTCAACCTGGAAGCGTGCATCCAGAGGGGCACGATTCACTTCCCGGGCGAAGTCGTTCAAATAGGATTTCCATTTGTCCAGATCGAAGGTCACGACAATACGTCCCGTGCCGTCCTGATTGGCTTCCTCTTGGATGATCAACATGGACAGCAGCTCATCAGGAGGGATGACACGCTCGACCCGGCGTTCCGGTAACGCGACACTGAGCACCAATGGCGCACTTAGGAGGGTTTGGACGATCTGATAAGCGGGTTCGATCTCAACAATCGCTGGCGGTGTTTCGTGTACTACCAGCTCCACCGGCGTCAGGTCACGCGTCAGCGCACGTTGATGGACCAGAGAGCGCGTCGCATCGATATCCACAGAGAGGCCATTCTGTGCCGGCAAGGTTAACATCGTCAAATCCGGTTGGATGATCAGCTCAGCATCACGTGCTGGGCGGTTGATTTGCCGGGCAATCTCGGCAAGCAAGGCATTGGCCGGCCCGCTGTCATAGCGGACCACTGGATTGATCTCAACTCCGAAGAACAATGCTCTCAGCTGATCTAGGATGTTACCGATTAAATCACCCCGACGGCCAAACGCGTAGGCATGTGCGACCGCTTGGGGAATATCCAGGACAGCCCCTACTTGGCGCACCGAGACGACCCATGTTTTCCCCTCGTAGCGGAGCACCACGGGGAAATTCAAGAAGCTATCACTGCGCGTTGCTAATGTGACAAATGCCTGGGATCTTGTCATACCACCCAGCTCGATTCCCAGCGCCCGTACGCCGATAAAAATGCGCTCCAAAAAGACGATCTGGTATAGCACAATGGCCAAAAAGAGCGCCACCAGCAAGCTGGTTAGAACTATCAGCGCTGCTCCAAGCACATGATACCGTGTAAGGGCGGTTCGGACATGAGACGCTGTAAGTAATCGTGCCGGATAGGATACGACTGTATGTTCCGGTACTTTGTTCATCGTTCATCCCCGATATGGGAATTGTAGTGCAGAGATATTTCCGCGACAAGGCAGGGCACGTGCGAGATGCATCAATCTAAGGGCGGATTAGAGGGATAGCCCCGAGGTTGCAAAGTTATCCGGGCCGCGACCGTCAGGAAACGTTTGAAGCTGCTCGCTGACGTACGTGCCCAATTGCTCTACCCCAAAATGAAAATACAGCTGTGTGCACCGAAGATTGGGTCAGATGGTGGCACAGCTTTTCAGCTCTTCTTGTTAAGGAGGTATCATAGGAGCATTCCAGAGAGCAAGATAAGAAGGAGCAATGCACGCGTCATATGACATAGAGTCGGCTGTTCCAATCCGCCGGAACATCACCTTTAAGACTGAAAAACCCATGTGTGAGTACATCGAAACTTGCACCCTACGCCTTAATAAGTTATAATGTTAATACATATAGATGCCTGACACTGCGAATTGAGTGATTGGTTCACCCTTTGGGAGGCACGAGCCGTGTCTTACCCTCCCAGAGCACAGGTCTGCAAGCGGACTTGAGCACAAATTTGCCATTATCTCGTATAGCGGATATAATGGAATGCGTGATAGGACGATGGAGGTCCTAGAGTGGCGCTCGTGCCGTTCAATGAGCTGATGACAGCTGCCGAGGAAGGCGGGTATGCCGTCGGTTACTTTGAGAGCTGGAACCTGGAATCGTTGTTGGCGACTGCGGATGCTGCAGAGGCAGCGCGCTCACCGGTCATTCTGGGTTTCAGCGGTCTTTACTTACCTCACCCCCGGCGGCAAGTGCATGAGTCACTCCGCGTCTATGCTGTGATGGGACTCGCTACATGTCGGCATCTCACTGTACCCTGTTGTCTGTTGTTTAACGAATCACCTGAGCTGGACTGGGTGTTAGAATCCATCGATTTGGGATTCAATCTGGTGATGTTCGCAGACGAAAGGCTGGGTGCAGAAGAGTTGGTCACTACGGTTGCGCAGGTGGTTGAGAAGGCACATGCGCGTGGTATTGCAGTGGAAGGCGAGATGAAGCCCTTGCCGGGCCTTCATGGCGAGCCGGAGACCAACGGTTTCGCAATGCTGGACGACCCGCTTACGGCACGTGCCTTTGTCGAGCGCACCGGTGTGGATGCTCTGGCGGTGAACGTCGGGCAGACGCATACCCACGGCCGCAGCCAAACACGCCTCGACCTGGAGCGGCTGGCAGCGCTGCGTCAAGCGGTGCCGGTGCCATTGGTGCTCCACGGTGCCACTTCCATCTACTCACCCGATCTGGTCGAAGCCATCCGGTTGGGTGTGCGCAAGATCAACGTGGGCAGCATTCTGAAACGCACCTATTTTGAGACCTTGCGCCGAGCAAGCAATCAGGTGGGTGACGCATACAATCCCTACGATATTATCGGTTCCGGTTTCCCAGAGGACGTGTTGACGCAAGCGCGAGTCGCTGTACAGGAGCGTATCATAGAGCTGATGCAGCTGTTCGGCAGTGCCGGTAAGGCAGCGTGAGGTTCTTGGACGGCGTTCACAGTGGTGTCGCCTCTCTTACGTCTGAAACAAACGTAGACCACTATGAAAGGGGGTGATCCAAGGACGGAACGTGTGGGTGCATAGCGGTGGCAAAGATTCAACGGTTACAACGAAGTTTCTCAGCATTTAGCAGAGACCAAGGAGGGAAAGGAAGATGTCCAAGAAGTTGCATCTGCTCGTTGTGTTCGCCTTGTTGATCGGATTGGTGGGTGCCTTTGCCCAGCCGGCCACCGCCCAGCAGCCGGTGAAGGAGCTGACCATCCTGTGGGCGGAGTGGGATCCGGCGGTCTATCTGGCCGAGTTAATGAAGGACTATGAGAAAGAGGCCGGCGTCAAGGTTACCGTGAAGCAGGAGCCGTGGGGCTCGTTCTTGGATGTGGTCTCCAAGGAATGGGCAGCCAAAGGTACGGCGTTCGACCTGGTAGTGGGCGATAGCCAGTGGTTGGGCCAGGCGGCTACCCAGGGCCACTATGTCGAGCTGACCGACTTCCTGAAGGAGACCGGTTTGGCCGACTCAGTCACCGCGGCTACGCTGACCTATTATGCCGAATATCCCACCGGCTCAGGTCGCTATTGGGCCTTCCCCACCGAAGGTGATGCTAACGGCTGGGCCTATCGCAAGGATCTATTTGAGGATCCGGATGAGAAGGCTGCTTTCAAGGAAAAGTACGGCTATGAGCTGGATGTGCCCAAGACATGGGCTCAGTTGATGGACATCGCTAAGTTCTTCACCCGCCCGGAGGAGAATTTGTACGGCGTCGCCATCTATACCCAGAAGGACTATGATGCCATCACCATGGGTGTACAGAATGTGATGTTCAGCTATGGCGCCGACTGGAAGGATGCCAACAACAACGTATTGGGTGTGGTGAACTCGCCTGAGGCGATCGCGGCGGTGGAATTCTACCGCGAACTGTGGACCTGCTGTGCCCCGCCTGGCAGCAGCAACATCTTCTTCCCCGAGGTGAACAACTATTTCATCAGTGGCCAGATAGCGATGGGCATGAACTACTTCGCCTTCTTCCCCGCGCTGGCCAACCCGGCCACCAACCCATATGCGGATGTGACCGGATACTTCGCCATGCCGGCCGGTCCAACTGGATTGCGTTTTGCGGCATTGGGAGGCCAGGGGATGAGCATCAACGCCTATCTGCCGCCGGAACGCATCGAGGCCGCCAAGGAGCTCATCAAGTGGTTCGGCCGCGAGGATGTGCAGATGAAGTGGGCGTTGCTGGGCGGCTACACCTGCAACAAGAAAGTGCTCGCCTCGCCGGAGTTCCTCGAGGTAGCGCCTTACAACGCCGCCTTCGCTGAGACGATGGAAATGGTCAAAGACTTCTGGAACGTGCCGGTCTACGCTGACCTGCTGGAGGTAGCGCAGCGTGAGCTGCACGCCTACATCGTGGGTGGCGAGGGCGATGCGAAGACGTGCATGGATAAGATTGCCCAGGAGCATGACAAGATTCTGCGCGCCGCCGGGTTGATCAAGGAGCCCGCTAAATCTGAATAGGGAGAGGGGCTCCGATCTAGCCCGTCTTGATTGTGATCTGACCAAGCGTCAAAGGGGAGGCGGTGGTGTTCGCTGCCTCCCCACTATCATGCCGTTTGAAGAGAGGTAGGGTTTTATGACCGCGACAACCGCGTTGCAGGCGGAAAAGGTGACCCCACGACATCGGGTGCGCCGCATCAGCGATAAAACCATTCAGACAGCATTCATCCTGCCTACGATGGTGTTGCTGATCCTGTGGAATATCTTCCCGCTTTTTTACAGTTTATACCTGAGCTTCACCGAGTATTCAGTGATCTCGGGCGCGCCGCCCCGCTGGGTGGGTTTTGAAAACTACCGCAACGTCTTGAGTGATCCGTTGATCTGGAAGTACTTCGCCCTGACCGGTCGCTTTGCCCTGCTCTCGGTGGGACTGCAGACGATCATCGGCTTCGCCATGGCGATGATCGTGCGCGCAAAGTTCCGCGGCAGCGGATTCATCACCACGCTGATCCTCATCCCGATGATGCTTTCACCGGTTGTGGTGGGCAAGTTCTGGGCGATGATCTACAATCCCACCTTTGGGCCATTGAACTATCTGTTAGGGATGCCACCGCCCAGAGGCCCTGACTGGCTGGCGAACCCCGAATTCGCGCTTTGGTCTGTGGTGCTGGTGGACGTGTGGATGTGGAGCCCCTTTGTCATGCTCCTGTGTCTTTCGGGGTTGAAGGCGATCCCGGAGTATCTGTATGAGGCAGCGGCTATCGACCGCGCCAGCGCGTGGTTTCAGTTCTGGCGCATCACCCTGCCCCAGGTGGCGCCGCTACTGATGATTGCCATCCTGTTCCGCACGATCGAAGCGTTCAAACAGTTCGACGTGGTGATGGGTCTGACCGGAGGCGGTCCCGGTGATGCCACCGAGTTGATAGCGGTTAAACTGTACCGCATCGCCTTTCTGGGACGCTTCGACACGGGTATCGCAAGCGCCTTCGCCTACATTGTTCTTATCATTATCATTGCGATCAGCAACCTGTACATCCGCTATCTGAACCGGCTGCGAGGAGAGGCATAACGTATGGCAAAGTTCGAAGAAGTCGGACCGCATGCGCCGATCACCGAGAGCATCCGCGTGGATCTGGTGCATCCGCGGGCCCGTTTGGGTGTGACCATCCGTGCGGTCGTGGCGGTCGTGATCGTGGCGATTATGCTCTTCCCGGTGATCTGGCTCGCCCTCACGATGGTTAAGACACGGCCCGATGCGGTGGCCGTGCCGCCCAAGTTCATCCCCTATTTTCCCGAGGGATTGCTCAGCGACTGGTGTATGGTACCACAGCTCAACAAGGATGGCACACCCAAGCTGGGCAAGGACGGCCAACCGGTGCTCAAGGAACGCGATGTGTGTTTCGATGTCACATTGGAGGGCATCGTTGGGTTGTTCTTCGAGCGGCGCACCCTCACACCGGCACAACAGAAGCAATACATGGAGAGTCCGGAGTTCGGCTGGGCGGACCGCATCTTGCTCCGGCGTGGTCTGGTGATCACTGGTCCCAGCGAATTCGTGGATCGTTTTCGCAACTCCTTGATCATCGCCGGCACCTCGACTGTCCTGGCGGTGACTTTTGGTTTGCTGGCGGCATATGCCTTCAGCCGCTTCGACATCCAAGGCAAGCCGGACTTCCTCTTCTTCATCTTGAGCACGCGTATGTTGCCACCGGTGGTGGTGACCATCCCCATCTTCCTCATGTACCGCCAACTGGGTATCTACGACACGCACATCGGCATGATTCTGTTGTATACAGTGTTCAACCTGTCGCTCTCGGTGTGGCTGCTCAAGGGTTTCCTCGACGAGATCCCCAAAGAGTACGAGGAAGCGGCGTTGGTGGACGGTTACAGCCGGATGCAGGCGTTCCGCAAGGTGGTCCTGCCACAGGCGGCCACAGGCATCGCCGCTACGACGGTGTTCTGTTTGATCTTTGCCTGGAATGAATATGCCTTCTCGCTGATGTTGACCTCGGATGTGGCCCGTACGATGCCACCTTCAATTGCCAGCACGCAGGGGGCAGGCGGCATCGAATGGGCGATCATCGCGACCGCTTCAATGCTCTTCCTGATACCGGTGGTGGTGATCACCTTCGCGTTGCGTCAGCATCTGCTGCGCGGCGTCACCTTCGGCGCAATCCGGCAATAAGAGGAAGCAAGATGGCGACGATCGAACTGCGTCAGGTGGAGAAGAAATTTGGTCAGCTCCATGCGGTCAAGCCGATGGACTTGACCATTCATCATGGAGAATTTGTGGTGTTGCTGGGGCCCTCTGGCTGCGGCAAGACTACCACGCTGCGTATGATCTCAGGGTTGGAGGCAGTCACGGGAGGACATATTTACCTGGACGGACGCGATGTGACATGGTTGCATCCCAGCGAACGGGACATTGCCTTCGTCTTCCAGTTCTTTGCGCTCTATCCGCACATGACCGTGTTGGACAATATTCGCTTCCCGCTCCAGGCGCAGCGCGTTCCGCGCGCCGAGGCAGAGAAACGCGTGTCCGAAATTGTGAAGATGTTGCGGATTGAGCACTTGTTGCACCTGCGTCCCGGCTCGCTGAGCGGCGGTGACCAACAGCGCGTCGCACTGGCGCGTGCCCTGGTGCGCCGCCCGGCAGCGTTCCTCATGGACGAGCCACTGGGGGCGTTGGATGCCGACTTGCGCGAATCGATGCGCGCCGAGATCAAGCGATTGCACATCGCCCATAATGCCACCACCGTTTATGTGACGCACGACCAGCTCGAGGCCATGGCATTGGGTGACCGCATTGTGGTGATGTCCGCTGCCGAGATCCAACAGGTGGGCAGCCCGGCTGAGGTGTATTACAAGCCGGCCAATCTTTTCGTGGCACGCTTCATTGGCAGCCCGGGCATGAACCTGATCAGCGGTCGTTATGCCGACGGTATCGTCTACCTGCCGGGCGATAATCGCTATCCAGTGCCGGAAAGCTGGCGCGCACCGCTGGCGCAATCGCTCAAGGACGGCGAGGTGATCATCGGCTTCCGCCCCGAATCGGCTTACATCCGCGAGAACGGTGCCTTGGCGGCGCGAGTGTATGCCTGCGATATGCACGGCGCCTTCAATATGATCCATTTAGCACTGGGAGATGAGACCAATATCATCAACGTGCGGGTAGACCGGTGGGTTACTTGTCCCGTGGATGCACCGCTGCGCTTTGACATCGACCCGGAAGCCGTGCGTTTCTTCGACCCGCGCACGGAGAAAGCGCTAAGACGGAGTGAAGCCCAATGAGTCACGTGGAGCTACAGCACATCACGAAGCGTTTCAAGACGGTCACCGCCTTGCGCGATGTCTCGTTTGAGATTCAGGACGGAGAGTTTTTCGTCCTGCTCGGACCGACCGGCGCCGGCAAGACCACCACGCTGCGCGTCATCGCCGGCTTGGAGAAGCAGACCCAGGGTCACGTCCTCTTCGACGGCGAGATTGTGGATGACTTGCCCCCGCCGGACCGCGATATCGCGTTTGTGTTCCAGCAATACTCTTTGTATCCGAATATGACGGTATATGACAACCTGGCCTTCCCGCTGCGCGCTCCGATGCGCCGCATGTCCGAGGCCGAGATTCGCCAGCGTGTTTATCAGGCAGCCGAAATCTTGCGCATCACCCATCTGCTGGAGCGCCGGACTGCCCATCTCTCCGGCGGCGAGATGCAGCGCGTCTCCCTAGGGCGGGCCATCGTGCGTCAACCGCGTATCTTTCTGATGGATGAGCCTCTCTCCAACCTGGACGCCAAATTGCGCGAGGCCCTGCGCGTGGAGCTCAAGCATATCCAGAAAACCCAAGGTAGTACCACCCTGTTTGTCACCCATGATCAAATCGAAGCGCTCACCATGGCGGACCGCATTGCAGTGCTGAACAAGGGACGCATCGTCCAGATCGGCAGTCCAATCGACATTTACGACCGACCGGCGACGATCTTTGTGGCCCAACTCGTGGGTGTTCCGCGCATCAATTTGGTAGATGCGCGCTGTGAGGATGGGACGATCAGCATCGTTAACAGCCCGGTACGCTTGCCCAAGCCGGTGAGCAGGGAGCTGCCGCGGACGTTCAAACTGGGTGTGCGCCCAGAGCATGTGCAGCTTGATCCTCAGGGTGAGTTCGTCGGCGAGCTGCTGCTTATCGAGCCATTGGGAGTGGAGTCAATCCTACACATCAAAGTGGGGCAACAGAGCTTGGTGTGCACTGTGCCGGGTATGACGCGCCATAAACTAGGCGATGCGCTGCGCTTCAACTTAGTACGTGATCGCCTCCATTATTTCGGCGAGGATGGCGTCCGTATACAGGTTTAGACTCTCACCAGCTTAGAACTACAAGGAGGTATTCGCTATGGGACGACCAGTCACACTTTTCACCGGTCAATGGGCTGACCTGCCTTTGGAAGTGTTGGCGCAGAAAGCCAGTGCATGGGGATTCGACGGCCTGGAGCTGGCCTGCTGGGGCGATCACTTCGAGGTGGACAAGGCGCTCAGCCAGGATGGGTATGTCCAGAGCCGTTGGGACATCCTCAACAAGTACAACTTAAAGTGTTTCGCCATCAGCAGCCATTTGGTGGGCCAGTGCATTTGCGATCCCATCGACAAGCGACATCAGCGCATCCTGCCGCCGCGCCTATGGGGAGAAGGTGACCCCGACAAGGTGCGTGAGCGTTGCATCCAGGAGATGAAGGACACCGCTAAAGCGGCCAAGCTCTTCGGGGTCAATATTGTCAACGGTTTTACCGGCAGCAGTGTGTGGGGCATGTTCTACTTCTTCCCCCCCACATCCCAGGCGGATATCGATGAGGGCTATAAGGAATTCGCCGCGCGCTGGCTGCCCATCCTGGACGAATTTCAGAAGCAAGGGGTGCGCTTTGGGCTGGAGGTACACCCAACAGAGATTGCCTACGACATCTACACCGCACGGCGTGCACTTGAGGCGGTCAACTGGCATCCTGCTTTTTGCTTCAACTTTGATCCCAGTCACTTTGTGCATCAATTCATCAACCCCGTGTTCTTCCTCGAAGAGTTCCCGGACCGTATCATCCATGTGCACGTGAAAGACTCGCGGGTGCAGCTGAATGGGCGGAACAGCATCCTCTCTTCACATCTCGATTTCGGTGATCCGCGACGCGGATGGGATTTCGTCTCACCCGGACGGGGCGATGTCAAGTGGGATCCGATCATTCGCGCGCTGAACCGTATCGGCTACCAGGGGCCGCTCTCAGTTGAGTGGGAAGACACCGGCATGGATCGCGAATGGGGTGCCCCGGAGGCGCTGGCGATGATCCGCAAGCAGGACTTCGCCGCGTCTGCCGTGGCATTTGACGCCGCTTTTGCGGCCAAGAAGTAGGGAGGAGCAATAATGGCCAAGGAGTCTTTCACCGCTCAGGCGAGTGTCCAGGCAGCGGGTGAGATCCCGCACATCGGTGTTGGGATGTTGGGCTACGCGTTCATGGGCAAGGCGCACAGCAACGCTTTCAAAAAGATTCCCTACATGATGTATCCTCCGCCGGCCATTCCCGACCTGGTGGCCATTTGCGGCCGCAACGAGCAAGCCACCGCCGAAGCGGCGCGCCGCTATGGTTACGCCACCTACTACACCGATTGGCGCGAGATGATCAAGGATAAGCGCATCCAGTTGTTCGACAACGGGACACCACCCAACGCCCACGCAGATCCGTGCATTGCTGCGGCGAACGAAGGGATGCATATCCTATGCGAGAAACCGCTGGCGCGCAACGCCGATGAAGCGCGCCGCATCCGCGATGAGGTGACCAAGACGGGTGTCAAACACATGGTGGGCTTCAACTATCGCTTCGTGCCGGCTGTTCGCCAGATGCGCGACCTCATCCGCAGCGGTGCCTTGGGACGCATCTATCATTACCGCGCCATCTATCTGCAAGAGTGGGTGATGCCTCACTACAACTTGCCCAAAATATGGCGTCTGGACAAGGAGATCGCCGGCAATGGGGTTTTGGGCTGCTTGGGCTCCCACATTATCGACCTGGGGCGCTTCCTCATCGGCGAGATCAAAAGTGTCGCCGCGATCACGCGCACCTTCGTCACCGAGCGTCCGCTCCCAGACGGCAGCGGCATGGCTAAAGTAGACGTGGACGACGCCTTCGCTAGTATTGTCGAATTCGAAAACGGCGCCATTGGCACGATCGAGGCGACCCGCTTCGGCGCCGGTCGCAAGAACCATCAGGTGATCGAGGTCAATGGTGAGAAGGGGAGTGTGCGCTTTGAGTTAGAGCGCCTGAACGAGCTGCAAGTCTTCTGGGTGGATGAGGAGCCCAAGGAGACACAAGGCTTCCACAATGTGCTAGTGACCGAGGCTCATCATCCTTGGATCAGCAACTGGTGGCCACACGGACATATCATCGGCTGGGAACACACCTTCGTGCATGAGATCACCCATTTGCTGGATTGCATTGTGAACGACAAGGATGTTGCCCCGGACGGCGCCACCCTAGAGGACGGTTATCGTGCCTGCGTGGTCTGCGATGCGATGCTCAAGTCGGCGGAAACGCGCCGTATGATTGACATCGAATACTAACGGTGACGACGGTCGGAGGCGGTCCCTTTGGGCCGCCTCCGGTATAACGCCTTAGAAAGAGGTGCAAGCACAGGTTATGGAACAAAATTCGAACAAGCGGATTGTGGTGCGCCCTTTGATCATTTCCATTGCGTTTGTAGCCCTCTTTCAAATCCTCAACCGAGTGGTGCCCACGATGGTCAGCCCGACGATTGGGGATATTGTGCGGTTCATGACCAATTTTGCCACCATTCTGCTGGGCGGGGCATTTTTCCTGGCATTCGTGGCGGCAAATGTCAACGGTAAGATACCCCGCAAACTCCACAGCAGGGTGGAGCTGGTGATCATCTTCTTCCTCGTGGTGGGCATTATCTCCATGTTCCAACCGATCTCGGTTGAGATCTACGGCGTCGGTTTCAATGTGTTGATGTTTGCCCTGCTCGCCTTTATCGTATGGAGCCATTTGGTGCCCAAGATGCCCAGCGAGGAGGAGGAAGAGGCCGCCACCCGGTCTGAACGAGGTCTATAGGGGGCAGTGCTCCTTCGGCAGGGCTGTCCAGAATCTATCAGAATCTGATAGTGGCCCGAAAGACAAGGGGCGCGGAGAAGGATTATCTCCGTGCCTCTTCTGTTCTCATGGCTCTTTTTGTTCTGAAGATGCCACGGCGTTTGAACCAAAAGGGTCGGCCTCACCCAAAGTGGATGGAGAGGCACCATTGTCTTCGTCTTCAATGTGCCGCTTTGAGCGATTAGCTAGGCGGTGTGGTAGTACACATCCCAGCCGAGATAGGTGCTCAGCGCTTCGTATACGGCGTCGGCCACCCGCGCCTGGGTGGCAGCAAAATGATGCTCAAAACGGTTCTTACAAATAAAATGGAGCAGATCCTGCAATCCAGCGATGTGCACCACGCCATACGTGCCATAGGTGTCCAGTGTTTGCGGGGTGAATTCTCCCTCGCCCACATACGCCGTTATGGTGCCGTTGAGGTCATCTGTGCTGATCCGCAGGAAGGTGAACGGCGCCGCCTTGATCTTGCCATATAGTTGGCCATAAGCGTTTTCCTCGCCCAGGCGCTCGGCCAGACCGGGATGACAGCTCATCCACGGACGCTGCTCCATCACACAAGCCGGCAAGTTCGAGCAATGAAAGACGATCGCCTTATCCGGGTCATCGGCGTAATTGTTGTTCCAGTCCAGCAGCATCGCCGGCTGTGCAGATGCTAGCTGTAAAACGTACATGCTGAGCGCGCCGTTGGCATCGGTCTCACACGCGCTGGGCAGCATTTGATTGCTCAGCATGCTCATCAACGGACACGGGAAGACGCCAAAGTACTCTTCTAGAGCAGTCCAGCATTGCACGGCAGTGGCGTTTAACCGGTTCTCGGCAATCCAGCGATCCATCACCACGCCGAAGCGCGCCATCCGGTTGAGCACAATCGCAGGTACATGGCTCGTCTCAGCATACTCGACAATCGCCTGACGCTTGGCGACCACCACCGGGTCGTCGTCCGCGAGCCGGTTAGCTTGTCCAAAGGCCTCGGACAGATCCAACGTCTCCACTGACACCCCGACGTGTTCCAGGATCTTTTCGCTGAAGCGCACGGTGTTGAACGCCGCTGGTCGTGCACCCAACACCCCAATGCGCACATGGCGCATCCCTTTCACGATACGACATACAGCAAGGAAGTGGCGTAGATCTTCACGGAAGCTTTCCGAATCAGGATGGACCGTGTGCAGGTGCGTGAGCGTGAAGGGGAGGTTATATTGTTCTAAATTGTTGCATACGGAAATCTTACCGCAGAAGCTATCTCGTCGTTCAGTGAAGCTCAGTTTGGA
>JANXAX010000001.1:0-13751 GCA_025062175.1 Anaerolineae bacterium
GGGTCGAGGCGATCACCCGTCCCTTTGGGTCGCGCAGCGTCACGGAGTCTCCTGGGCTCCAGGCAGCCTGGGTGCGCCCCCAATACAGATCCGTGGCCGTGTCGACGCCGACCGTGGTGTGCACTTGGACCGCTGCCCCGTTTCCTCCCAGCCCGAACTCCGGGAAGGTATAGGTCGCTTCACGATCGTCTGAAAGAGTCCAACCGCTCATCCACACATACAACCCCTGGTTGACCAGATAGACCGCCTCTTTGGTCACATCTCCGGGGTTGAGCACGGTGATGGATATGCGAATCTCACTTGCCGGGACAGGAGTGAGTGTCGGCACCGGGGTTGGGGTGGGTGGGGGAGTCGCAGCAGGGATGATCGGTGGCGAAGCGCCAGGCGGCAGCGGCGTGGGTGGCTCAAACGGCAGCGGTGCGACCGGAGAGGGGGGTGGGGACGTGAACGTGGGCGTCAAAACGGGCAGACCCCCCACCGGGATGATCAGCTGCTGACCTAGCATCAGATAGTCCGGATTGTCCAGACCGTTGGCCCGCATGAGGTCTTTCAGGCTGACTTGAAAGCGCATGGCAATCGAGCTCAACGTATCCCCCGCTTGTACGGTATAGAGGACAGGCCCAGCGGGGGTGGGGGTTGCCTGCGCTTGGACTGTGCCTGCCGTGGGTGTGAATACAGAGGATTCGGGCGAGCCGAGGACGGGAACGCTGGCCTCGCGCGCGTCACCAGAGTGCTGCGCCGGCGGTGTCGCGGCTGCGCTCGCGTGCTCCGTCGCGGGGACAGCCGGGGCAGCACAACGCACCATGGTCCAACTGATGAACAATGAGATAACCGCATTGGCGACCAAGATAAACACCACCTGCCGCGCAGGCAGCCCGCTGCGGCTGCGCAAACGACGGGTGCGGCGTGGCACTTCCGGCTCGCTTTCGGGAAACCCTATCGGGACGTCATAGCGCGAACCAAAGAGTTCGTCGTCCATCATCACTTCCCTGCATAACATAAGTATACCATAAACATGCGTCGCCGTCCAGCATCTGTACCGCCGGGGTGCCCGGCAGATCCGGGACGATATGGAGGACCACTAGAGGAGAGGGGCAATTTTCTGCGTTCTTGCCTTTTTCCCTCTAATACAACTCTAATGTGCATCTAGTGCGAATCTAATATGGCGGCTCTAAGCTGTGCAAGGTAGACGGGTCAGGGGGTAGTGTACGGCGTGGGTAGTAATCACCTGCGTTCTTCCTTGGCCAGCAAGGCAGGGGATATGCCGTGGCAGGTCAACCGATCCGATGTTCAAACTGTTTGATCATCATCCGGTGGCAACCGACCATCGTGAACGATCGATTTTATTGTTGCACCGGATGTGCGCAGGGAGGACCGTGTACCTGCGACTATGAGCATCTGCCCGGCCAGACACATCACTACCCCATTGTCCCGCATCAAGAGGGAGAATTGACTCATCGCTATGAGCTGAGAGAGCAGGAGGAACGGTAAAATGGGAAAGATAGTCGGAATTGACCTGGGAACGACCAACAGCGTGGTCGCGGTGATGGAGGGAGGACAGCCGACCGTGATCCCGACCGCTGAGGGTGGGCGTCTTTGCCCCTCGGTGGTGGCGTTTACGAAGAGTGGCGAGCGCCTGGTGGGTCAGGCCGCCAAGCGGCAGGCGATTGTCAACCCGGAGAACACGCTCTATTCGGTCAAGCGGCTCATCGGCCGGCGCTATTCCGAGACCGAGGTCGAGCGCAAGATGCTAGCCTATAAAGTGGTCGAGGGACCGGTGGGCGATGCGCGCATCTTCGTGCCGGTGATGAACCGCACCTACACGCCGCAGGAGATCAGCGCGATGGTGCTGGCCAAGCTCAAGGCAGACGCCGAAGCCTATCTTGGCGAGCCGGTCACGCAGGCGGTCATCACTGTGCCCGCTTACTTCAATGACAGCCAGCGTCAGGCCACCAAGGACGCGGGCAAGATCGCCGGATTAGAGGTGCTGCGCATCATCAATGAGCCCACGGCTGCTGCGCTGGCCTACGGTCTGGACAAGAAGAAGAACGAGACCATCCTGGTCTGGGACCTGGGTGGCGGCACCTTCGACGTGAGCTTGCTCGAGGTAGGGGATGGCGTGGTCGAAGTCAAGGCGACCAACGGCGATACCCACCTGGGCGGCGATGACTGGGACCAGCGCATCGTAGACTGGGTGGTGCAGGAGTTCCGCAAAGAACACGGCATCGACCTGCGCCAGGACCGTCAGGCGCTGCAGCGCTTGAAGGAGGCGGCGGAGAAGGCGAAGATTGAGCTCAGCACGATGCTGGAGACCGAGATCAACTTGCCTTTCATCACCGCCGACGCCAGCGGTCCCAAGCATCTACAAATGAAGCTGACGCGTGCCAAGTTCGAGCAGTTGACCGAAGACCTGGTGCAGCGCTGTCGCGGGCCGTTTGAGCGCGCCCTGGCCGACGCCAAGATCACCGCGGCGCAGATCGACGAGGTGGTGCTGGTCGGCGGCGCGACTCGTATGCCGATGATCCAGAACCTAGTGCGCGAGCTGACGGGCAAGGAGCCGCACAAGGGCGTCAATCCGGATGAGGTAGTGGCCGTCGGCGCCGCCATTCAAGCGGGTGTGCTGGCCGGTGAGGTCCGGGATGTGCTGCTGCTGGACGTCACGCCGCTCTCCTTGGGTGTCGAGACGCTGGGCGGTGTGATGACGGTGCTCATCCCGCGCAACACCACCATCCCGACGCGCAAGGCGGAGATCTTCAGCACCGCCGAGGACGGCCAGACCGCCGTGGACATCAAAGTCTATCAGGGCGAGCGCCCGATGGCGGCGGACAACATGCTGCTCGGGCAGTTCCGCCTGGATGGCATCCCACCCGCCCCGCGCGGCATCCCGCAGATCGAGGTTGTCTTCGACATTGACGCCAACGGCATCTTGAACGTCAGCGCGACGGACAAGGCGACCGGGCGCAACCAGAAGATCACCATCACCGCCAGCACCAACCTGGACCAGAAGGAGATCGAGCGGATGATCCGCGAGGCGGAGCTGCACCGCGCCGAGGACGCCCGCCGTAGGGAGCTGGCCGACACGCGCAACCAAGCTGATGCGCTCGCCTACCAGGTCGAGAAGAGCCTGAACGAGCTGGGCGACAAGGTGGACGGCGCGCTTCGCGCTGAGCTGGAGGGCAAGATCAACGACGTGCGCGATGCCATCAAGTCGGACGACATCAACCGCATTAAGCGCACGATGCAGGCCCTGCAACAGGCCAGCCTGAAGCTCGGCCAGGCGATGTATGCTGGCCAGCCCGGCGCTACACCCAGCGGGGATGGCTCCGGAGCGGGTCGCACAGCCAAGGAGCCCGGCCAAGAAGACGTGGTCGAAGGCGAATTCACCGAGGCATAAACGGCCCACCGGTGCGGTGGGATGACGCGGCGGCGATACTGCACATGGCCGATACGCCAGAGCAGCGCGCAAGTGACTGCTCTGGCGTTTTAGGCTCTTGTGTTATATGATGCGATGGGCTCTGGGTACAGGTGTATTTCCATCGTTCGAGGAGAGAGCGGGCCACGCGTTGGGGCGATCGGCCGGTCGCCCCAACCATCTTCCTCTCCCTCGGCGGGAGAAGGCCAGGATGGGAGAATAAAACTGGCTTCTGACGGTCGTAGCTCGGATACAATCGCTGCGCTCTAGGGCCGCCGTTTCAATCTCTCATTAAATTGAGATATACTTCCAGGACGTGAGACAGTTCACCCGTGCGCTGTTATGTGGTAAGATTGGAGAATTAAGGGGAGTGTGAGATCGGATCGGAGGTGACAGATGATGTACTATCCTATCTGGTATGACACGACGTTTTTACTCTTTATTGTACCGGTGTTCATCCTGGGGCTCATTGCCCAGTTGGCGGTGCAGGGGCGTTTCAATCGTTATTCGCAGGTGCGCACCCTGCGCGGGCTCACCGGTGCCCAGGCGGCACGTGCTATCCTGGATGCCAATGGCCTGGTGGATGTGGCCATCGAGGAGACCACCGGCTTTCTGAGCGACCATTACGACCCGCGCACTCGGACGTTGCGCCTGTCGCCACAGGTGGCGCGCGGTGTCTCTGTTGCGGCGATGGGAGTGGCCGCACATGAAGCTGGCCACGCCATCCAGCATGCCTCGGGGTATTTCCCCTTGCAAGTCCGCTCCGCGATAGTGCCGGCGGTCCAATTCGGCAGCTGGCTGGGGCCGATCATCATTATCGCCGGCATCCTGTTAGAGGTGATCTTTGGCGCTTTCCGATTGGGCAACACGCTCGCCTGGCTTGGGGTTGCGATTTTCTCCTTGGTGGCAGTCTTCGCCTTCATCACACTGCCAGTCGAGCTGGACGCCAGTGCCCGCGCCCGACAACTACTGACGCACTATCGCATCGTCAATCAACAAGAACTGGCCGGTGTCACCAGCGTGCTGAACGCCGCTGCCTGGACCTATGTCGTCGCGGCATTGGCAGCATTGGTGCAGGTGCTGCACTGGGTGATGATTTTGCTCTCGAGCCGTAGTAGCGATAGCGAGTGATTTTCTGATGAACGATGCATCTCGGATGATACTTATCAGTATAGGGCTGGCGCTCACAACCGTAGCGTGTAGCGCCTTGCCTTCGATCCAGGTGTACCTCGAATGGCCCCAGCTGGACTCCGCCGCTTCCACACCGATGGCGCCGACAGGGGAACGGGGTGACGAGGGGCACGCCGCACTGGCGCAGGCAGCCGTGCCCTCGCCGATCTACCTGCCTCCCACCGTGCCTCCCTCGCCCACCCCGCTGCCCGAAGCAGTGTTGCAGCAAAATCTGGCCGAAGACCAGCTGTTGATCCACCTCTACGAACGCGTCAGCCCCTCTGTGGTGAGCATCCAGACCACCCGTGCCACGCGCAGCGGTTTCATCCATCCCCCACTGCCGCAGGGCATCCCGACCCCGCAACTCCCCTTCCGCGAGTCGGGCGAGGGCTCCGGGTTCGTGATCGACACGCAAGGCCATATCGTCACCAACCACCACGTCATCGCCGATACCAGCGAAGTGTTGGTGACCTTTTACGAAGGCACCAGCGTGCCCGCCACGATCGTGGGCAGTGACCCAGACAGCGATCTGGCGGTCATCAAGGTGAACGTGCCGTCGGAGAGCTTGCGTCCGGTTGTCTGGGGTGATTCGGACCGCGTCAAGGTTGGGCAGCGCGCCATCGCCATTGGCAATCCGTTCGGCTATGAGAACACCCTTACCGTCGGCATCATCAGCGGGTTGAGCCGCAGCCTGCCTGCGAGCACGGGTTACCGCATTCCCGAGATCATCCAAACCGACACGGCCATCAACCCGGGCAACTCGGGAGGGCCTTTGCTCAACACCCAAGGCGAGGTGATCGGGGTCAATACTGCCATCGTGCCGAACATCAACTTGTTCGGTGAAAGGAGTTTCCTGGGCATCGGGTTTGCTGTTCCCTCGAATATGGCCCAGCGCGTGGTGCCAGAGCTGATCGCCAAAGGCAGCTATGACCACCCCTGGTTGGGCTTCTGGGGCACGGATGTGGTGCCCCAGATCGCAGCCGCGATGAACCTGCCCGAAGCCCGCGGCGCCTTGGTGATCGAAGTGGTGCCGAACAGCCCGGCTGCCAACGCAGGGCTGCGCGGCGGTACGCGCGAAATCGAAGTGCTCGGCCGGCCGGTGACCATCGGCGGCGACGTCATCATCGGTATCGACGACACTGCGGTGCGCCGCTTCGACGATATCCTGGTGTATCTGAGCCGCAAAGGCACAGTGGGCCGGCAGGTGACGTTGACCATCATCCGTGACGGCCAAACCCAGACGCTCTCGGCCACACTGGCCAAGCGTCCACCACAGGCATTGCAACGGGACTGAGCCGAAAGAAGGACGCACGCTAAATGACCGACCCTTTGCGTAGGCCCTCGGCGCGTTATCCGGTGGCGTGGGTAGTGTTTGGCCTGGCCGCGCTGGCTGTGGTGTTCTTCCTGGCGTGGCCCAACAACGCTGCGGTTTTGCCTTCTTCCGGTCCGGGCAATTCTACTGCTTCGACAGCCGCGTTGGTGGCCAGCCTTGCCCCGTCGGTGACCCTGTCCGCGGTTCCCACCCCGACGCGCACCTCCACCCCACCCGTTCTTCAGACGCTTCCCTCACCTGGGCCGACCGAAAACGTCACAGCGACCCTTGCCAATGCTGCGCTCCGTTTCGATGGAGCACGTGCCTATCAGTTCGTGTTGGAACAGCTCGCCTTTGGGCCGCGCCCGGTCGGCTCCGCAGCCGGCTGGAAAACCGGGGATTATATCATCCGTCAGCTGGAAGCGTTCGGCTGGGAAGTGACTACACAGGAATTCGTCTACAAGGGGGTGAAAGGGCGCAACATCATCGGCAAGGGCGGCTCTGGACCCGTCCTCATTCTCGGGGCCCATTACGACACGCGTCCGGTGGCTGACCAAGATCCTGATCCGGCCAAACGCGCGGAGCCCATCTTGGGCGCCAACGACGGCGCCAGCGGTGTGGCTGTGCTGCTCGAGCTGGCGCGCGTGCTTGACCGCGTGCGGCTCACCCGTGAAGTGTGGTTGACGTTTTTCGACGCGGAAGACCGCGGTGGCCTGGACGGCTGGCCCTTCTCGGTGGGCGCGATGGAGATGGCACGCTGGCTGACCCAATTGCCCGAGGCGATGGTGCTGGTGGATATGATCGGCGACGCCGACCAGCAAATTTATTTCGAATACAATTCTGACCCTGCGCTGGCCGCCGCCATCTGGGAGGTCGCCAAGTCGCTCGGCTACGAGACATATTTTATTCCCCAGTACAAGTACACCATCATCGATGACCACCTGCCCTTCGCCCAGCGCGGCATCCCGGCGGTGGACATCATCGATTTCGATTACCCCTACTGGCACACCACCCAGGACACGGCGGACAAGGTGAGCGCGGCCAGCTTGCAGCGCGTGGGTCACACTCTGCAGGTGTGGCTGGAGAGTCTCCCGGCCAAATGACTACCCATCCGGTGCGTTCAGCGCGGGTGCTGTTGCAGGACCTCATCGCGACCAGGCAGCCATAGGAAGCACAGCGCACTGAGCAGCTGCAAAGCACCTCCGATCAGCAGACATGCGCGCACCCCCAACGCCTCGGCCAACACGGCGCCCAGCAAGGGGCCGACGAAAGAGGTGAAGCTGCTCAACACGTAGGTGGCCGCCACAAAGCGGGGGCGCTTATCCTCAGGGCTCAATGCCATCATCATGGCAAACAGGCCGATGTCCATTCCCGCCCCGGCGAATCCCCACAACACCGCCACAACCGGCAGCCATTCCATCGAGGGGATTAGCACCGTCAAGAGGGGATAGAGCCCGAACAGCAGGCCAGCGAGGAACAACACGCTACGGTCTCCCCATTGATGTGACCAGCGCCCCCACAGCACATAACCCAGTGCCAGGAAGGCATATCCTACCCCGCCGCGTATCCCGATGACGGTATCGTTAGCATGCAGATCGCGCACCCAGTACACGCTGAACAGCGCATAGGGTATATAGAGCGCGATGCGAAAAGCCAGGGTGGCCAAGAGATAGCGCACAAACAGAGGGCTCTCTGCAAAGGAATGCAAGAACGCCCACACTCCTCCCAACCGGCCGCGATTGCCACGCACCTCTTCGGAGTGGGTAGCAAAGGGCGGCACTTGGATCCGGCCAAAATGCACCATATGCAACACCGAAGCGAGAAACGAGCACGCAAAAACGAGCTGATAGCCGAGGGTGAACGGCGTATGGTCAAGCAGCAACCCGAACAATGGGACCGAGATGGCCGAGATGAGGGTCATGATCGCCCAGCGCACGCCTAAGAACCGGGCACGTATCTGCACCGGAATGGCCTGTTGCATGACGGTAAAGAACGAGGGCATGAACACTGCAGTGGGAACGGCCGCCAGCGTCCAGATGGCCACCGCGAGAGGCGGCAGGACATCCTCTCCAAAGGCCAAGGGCAGCAGAGCGATGAGCAAGTAGGAAGAACGCGCGATGATGCTGCTGATGTTGGCCAGGCGCACCTGATCCGCATGGCGCTCGGCGTAGGCACCTCCAGGGATATAAGCGACCATGCCCACCAGGAACTGGCCGGCGGTGAGCAAACTCATCAGCGTAGGCGAGGCGCCCAACCGCGCCAGAAACACAGGCAAATATGTGACAATCCCCCCTTCGATCAGGCCCACCCAGCTGCCGCTGATGATCAGATGGCGACAATTGCGCTTGGTGACCGCATCCACGGCCGCACCGCATAGCGAACGCATCACGTTGAAGTCGGAAAGACGCAGAGAGGACAAACGCATATCCAAAAAGTTCCCTTGCACACCCCACTTTGAAATACACTTGTCTTTTTATTGGCACTATGCGAGCAAGGGAAAAGGGATGTTTGTTCTGGGGCCGTCTTGTCCGGTGACTGCAACACGTCACACGCGACGAGTCATGTGTCGCCCACCCACTCCACCAGGGTGGCGACGCCCATGCCCACTCCGACACACATGGTCGCCAGGCCGTAATAGGGGCGTCGTTCATACGGAGCGCGCCGCTTCATCTCATGCACCAGGGTGGTCAGAATGCGTGCCCCGGAACAGCCGATGGGATGGCCCAGCGCGATGGCGCCGCCGTTGACGTTCGTAATCTCGTGGCGCATGCCCAGCTGGCGCATCACTGCCAATGCCTGAGCGGCGAACGCCTCGTTCAGCTCGATAAGGCCGACGTCGTCCAGCGTCAGGCCGCAGCGCGAGAGGAGTTTGCGCGTCGCCGGCACCGGGCCATAGCCCATCACCCCTGGATCGACGCCGGCCACCGCCGAGCCCACCCAGCGCACCAGCGGCCGGAGCCCCAGTGCTCGCGCCTTGCGCGCGCTCATCAGGAGCAACGCTGCGGCGCCGTCGTTGATGCCACTTGCATTGCCGGCGGTCACCGTGCCCCCGGCGCGAAAGGCGGGTTTGAGCGCCGCCAGCTGCTCCATGCTGGTGTCCAGCACATAGCGCCCATCCACGCGTTTGCAACGCGGATGCTCGTCGGTGTCCACGACTGTGGAGGCACCTTGGGGCTGGGGCACTGTGATGGGCACGATCTCATCGCGAAACCGGCCGGCGTTCATCGCCTCTACCGCGCGCCGCTGGCTCTCCAAGGCGAAGGCATCCTGCTCCGCGCGGGTGATACCCATTTCCTGCGCGATGTTCTCGGCGGTCTCACCCAGACTGATGATGGGGTACAGTGCCTCCATGCGCGGGTTGTGGAACCGCCAGCCGAGCGTGGTATCCCACATCTGCCAGTGACCGATGGGTTGAGCACGCTCCGGCTTGGGCACCGCCCAGGGCGCGCGGCTCATACTCTCCACGCCGCCGCCGATGAAAACATCTCCTTCGCCGATGATGATCGACTTGGCGGCGAGATTAACCGCCTCCAGGCCGGAGGCACAATTGCGATTGATGGTGATACCGCTCACCTCCTTGGGGAAGCCCGCCAGCAACACCGCCATGCGTGCCACATCGCGGTTGTCCTCGCCCGCCTGGTTGCCACATCCGGCATAGACGTCCTCGATCAAGCCGGGATCCAGACCCACCCGCGCGACCAGTTGCTGCAGTACCTCGGCCAGCAGATCGTCTGGGCGGATGCCTGAAAGCGCCCCATTGTGGCGCCCAATGGGGGAACGCACCGCATCGATGATCACTGCTTCTTCCATAAAGCCTCTTTTCCTGACACACAATCATTCGCCTGAAGCTATGGGAGGGGCAAAAGAACAATTGCGAGGGTGCTGACCTCCTTGTCGCATGAGGCATATTCATTGCACCTGGTTGTCCAGATGGTGCAGCCGGCGCAGCTCGGCGACATATTCGCGGATATCCCGCTCGGGGCGCGGCGAAGGGCCGAGCGGATCCACAACGGTTGTATCGCCCAACAGGGCATAAAAGGTGTTGAGCACGCCGTATGCGAGCACTTGCAGGTTGTAGCCGCCCTCCAGCACGAAAACGATGCGCCCGTGACACAATTCCTCGGCCAGCGCCACCAGCGTGCGCGCCAGCCACGCATAGCCGGCCAGCGAAAGCGCCAGGTCGGCCAATGGATCGCTGTGATGGGCATCGTAGCCGGCCGAAACCAGGATCAAATCGGGCTTGAAGCGGCGCGTCGCCGGGATCACCACTCCTGCATAGAGCAGCTGGAAAGCGCGGTCGCCGGCGCCGGCCGCCAGCGGGATGTTGATCCAGTTGCCCCGTGTGACGCCGCTGCCGATCTCGTGCATCGCGCCGCTGCCGGGATAGTGGGGAAACTGGTGGGTGGAGATATAGCAAATCCCCGGATCCGCGGCGACGAGCGCCTGGGTGCCGTTCCCATGGTGCACGTCGAAGTCCACGATCACCACGCGTTCCAATCCATATACCTGACGCGCTGTCAGCGCGGCCAAGGCCACATTGCCGAAGATGCAGAAGCCCATGCCGTGTTCCGCCAGGGCGTGGTGTCCGGGCGGGCGCACCAGGGCAAACGCGTTGCGTACTATGCCATTCAGCACGGCGCTGGTCGCTTCAATGGTGCTGCCCGCGGCTATCACGGCCACCTCAAACGTATCTGGAGTGACATACGTGTCCGGGTCGAGATAGCCACCACCTCGCTCAGCCATCTGGCGCACGGTCTCAATATAGCGGGGGCGATGGGCGCGCTCCAACTCCGCGCGGGTAGCCGGACGCGCCGGGATGTGCGCCAGTCGCTCCAACACCCCTGTGGACGCCAGCTGCTGCATAATCGCCTCGAGGCGATGGTGGTTCTCCGGATGCCCCGGCATGGTGTGCCTCAGAAAGATTTCGTCGTATACGTAGCCCGTGTTCATCGGCGCTCATCATAGGAGTGGAGCTGAAAAAGGGCAAGTCCGGATGTGACCTGTGCTGTGCTTGTCGGGGCGGCCGGTCACCTGTACCAGCGGCCAACCCGCCGGAGCGGCCTGCCAATGGTTCAGTAAAATGGTCAATTTTTTGCTTGACAAGTGTCCGATTGTGTGGTACAATGAGACCCAATTGAATACAGGACACGCTCTTATCCAGAGAGGTGGAGGGACCGGCCCGAGGAAGCCTCGGCAACCTGGCGTTATGCTGCCAAGGTGCCAATTCCGGCAGAGCGTTCATCGTTCTGGAAGATGAGAGGTGTGTGTGCGTCTAAAAACCTCTTCGTGACCAGAAGGGGTTTTTTGTCGAATCCAAACCAGAATTGTTCACAAGGAGTGACAGAACATGGCAGAACCAGACGCCCCGCGCAAGTTCGGCTTTACCACACGCCAGCTGCACGCCGGCCAGGTGCCGGATCCCACCACCGGCGCGCGTGCGGTGCCGATTTATCAGACCACGTCCTACGTCTTCCGCGACACCGAGCACGCGGCGCGGCTATTTGCCCTGCAAGAGATGGGCAACATCTACACACGCATCATGAACCCCACCACCGATGTGTTCGAGCGGCGCATGGCCGACTTGGAGGGGGGCGTCGGCGCCCTGGCGGCCAGTTCGGGCCACGCCGCCCAGACGATGGCCATTCTCACCCTGTGCCAGGCGGGTGATCACATCGTCTCGGCGTCGACGCTTTATGGCGGCACGTTCAATCAATTCAACTACACCTTCCCGCGTATGGGGATCGAGGTGACCTTTGTTGACCCCAGCGACCCAGAGAACTTCCGCCGCGCCATCCGCGACAACACGAAGCTGCTCTTCGGCGAAACGTTGGGCAATCCGCGCATCAACGTTTTCCCTTTCGAGGCCGTGGCGGCAATCGCCCGCGAGCATCGCATCCCGCTGATGATCGACAACACCTTCGCCACCCCTTATTTGTGTCGTCCCATCGAGTGGGGGGCGAACATCGTGGTGCATTCCGCCACCAAATTCATCGGTGGGCACGGCACTTCCATCGGGGGTGTCATCATCGATGCGGGCAACTTCGACTGGGCCGGCAGCGGGCGCTTCCCCAACTTTACCACCCCAGACGAGAGCTATCATGGCCTGGTGTACGCCACGTTGGGCGCGCCCGCCTTCATCCTCAAGGCACGGGTTCAGATTCTGCGCGACATCGGCGCCTGTCAGTCGCCCTTCAATTCGTTCCTCTTTCTACAGGGGCTGGAGACGCTCAGCTTGCGTATGGAACGCCACGTCCGAAATGCCCAGGCGGTCGCTGAATTCTTGGAAGATCATCCGCGCGTCAGCTGGGTGACCTATCCCGGCCTGAAAAGCCATCCGGATTATGCACTGGCGCAGAAATACCTGCCCAAGGGCGCCGGCGCGGTGTTGGGCTTCGGCATCAAGGGCGGCCTGGAGGCGGGACGCCGGTTCATCGAAAACTTGCAGCTCTTCAGCCATCTGGCCAACGTGGGCGATGCCAAGAGCCTGGCCATCCATCCGGCCAGCACCACGCACAGCCAGCTGAGTCCGGAGGAGCAGCGCAGTGCCGGGGTAACCCCCGATTTCATCCGCCTGAGCATCGGGATCGAGGATATCGAAGACATTCTGTGGGATCTCGACCAAGCCCTGGCCAAAGCGTAGGAAGTATTCCGTCAGGTCAAGTCAGAGGTGAGAGTTGCTTATGCCGCGCGAATTTCCGCCCGACTCGGTTGGATTGGTCGAACGCCAGTATTTCACCTTTGCCACTGATGAGCCGATGCCGCTGGACAGCGGCGAGAAGCTGGGGCCGATCACCCTGGCCTACGAGACCTACGGCCGGCTCAACCGCGACCGCTCGAACGCCATTCTGATCCTCCATGCCCTATCGGGCGACGCCCATGCCGCCGGCTATCACTCGCCGGAGGACACCAAGCCGGGCTGGTGGGATGATTGCATCGGTCCGGGCAAGGCGTTCGACACGCGGCGCTATTTCGTCGTGTGTTCGAATGTGATCGGCGGCTGTCAGGGTTCCACTGGGCCGAGCTCGATCAACCCGGCTACCGGACGGCCCTATGGGCTGAGCTTTCCGGTGATCACCATCGGTGACATGGTGCGCGCGCAGCGCTATCTGATCGACCATCTTGGCATCGAGAAGCTGTTGGCGGTGGCGGGGGGCAGCATGGGCGGAATGCAGGCACTGCAATGGGCGGTGAGCTATCCAGAGCGGGTGCGCGCGGTGATCGCGCTCGCCACCACCGCGCGCCACTCGCCGATGCTGATCGCCTTCAGCGAGGTAGGGCGCCAGGCCATCTACGCCGACCCGAATTGGAACCATGGCGACTATTATGACGGCCCGCGCCCCAACGCCGGCCTAGCGCTGGCGCGCATGATCGGGCATATCACCTACCTGAGCGAAGAGTCGATGCATCAGAAGTTCGGCCGGCGCCTGCAAAACCGCGAACGCTATGGCTTCGAGTTCGACACGGAATTCGCCGTGGAGGGCTATCTCAAGCACAAGGGCACTCAATTCACCAACCGCTTCGATGCCAACAGCTATCTGTATATCACCAAAGCGCTCGACTATTTTGACCTGGCGAACGGCTACGGCAGCCTGGCCAACGCCTTTGCCAAGAGCGCCCATCTGATGTATCTGGTCGTCTCCTTCACCTCGGACTGGCTCTATCCGCCCTATCATTCCAAGGAGATCGTCAGCGCGCTCAACGCCGTCGGTGCGGACGTGACCTACTGCAACCTGAAATCGACCTGGGGGCACGACGCCTTTTTGCTGGAGGTGGGGACGATGACCAAGTTGATCGCCGACTTCCTCGACCGGGTGGTGGCGGAGCATAAGATTCCTCCGCCAGAAAGCGCGTAAGCAT
>JANXAX010000001.1:13761-21044 GCA_025062175.1 Anaerolineae bacterium
CTGTGCGGAAACGGTTCCTGCGCCGCTCGCTAACGCTCAGGTGGGAGGCTTTTGCGCCGTTTGCCGACGCACACGGTTCGGGTTGATTCACCCGCATCCCCCTGCGATATCCGGCCGCGACCATGAGGGAGCGGTTTAGGTCGCTTGTTCATCTGTGCAGCTTGGCTGGATGTTAGCGGCCTCAGCTGCGCGTCATCAAGATGGCCAGCAGGCTGAAGAGACCCATGGTGATCACCAGCAAGGCGAGCAGAAAGAGGGCCAGGTTGCGCACCGTGACCACCATCGCTTGAACCTCCGCCAGCTGCCTGGCCAGCGCGTGTTTGGTTGTCTCAATTTCCTGATGCGAAGTTTCTCCGAGTTGTGCCAGCTGTTGGTGTATCGCAGCAACGCTTGCGAGGGTGGCACGTTGATCGACGCTCTGTTGCAGGCGTTCCAGTGCCGCGTGTTGCCGCTGTTCGGTCGACTCGATCCTTCCTCTCAAAGCGCTGGTCTGGGCGACGACCTGCTTGAGCACCTCGGTGGTCGCCTGTCCTAGCTTTTCGGTGAGCGCGCGGTGAGTGCTGACTTCGGTTTGGAGCTCGGATGTGCTGCTGGCGAGGATATCTTGATTGCGCAGCAACGCAGTCTGGTGTTCGCGGGCAGCGCTCTCCAGGGCCGCGCGCAACGCGTCCAGCTGCTGGGCGGTCCTTTCGGATGCGCCGGCGATGGATTGATCCAGTGCCTGGGTCATGGTGCGCTGCGTTTGGTCGAGCGCGCGGTGCAGGTTGGTCACTTGATCGAGCACTGTCTCTTGGGTGCGCAGCAGCTCCGAGGTGCTGATCGATTGTAGTGCTTCGCGCAGGCTGGCGATCTGTTGGGTGGCATCCGCCAGGCTGCCCACCAATCGCTGCACCGCTTGGGCGGCGGAATCCACCAGAGCGCTGGCGGCGTGGTAGGATTGGGTCTCCGCACGCAGCCGCTCCAGCACGTCCAAAAGCCGGTGCGCTTCCTCCTCGACGCGCAAGAACTGTTCGGTGTCGCTGGTTGCCATGGAGTCATCCTCTCTACGACTGCAAGAGTGCCTCACACCGCTCGGTGAGACGGTTGAGCAGCCAGCGCGCCGGTATGGCGGCCAGCTCGGTGGGGGTATACGCCAGTAGGGCTCGGACGGAAGGGCGTTGCATCTGGGATGACGCAAGGAGCGCATCCAGCAACGCCTCGGCGAGGCCCGGCTTGCGTCCGGCATAGGCGAGCGTCTGGCCTAGCGCCTGCGCCACCTCGTGCCACTCCAGTTGGTATTTCTCCAGGGCGAACGTCATCGCGGCTTCGAGGTTTTGGCGTGCCACTTCGAGGTTTGCATCCGGACTCAGTGCTTCGGAGAGGCCGCGCAGCAACAGCAGGCCTGGCACGTCCGGGTAGGAGGCCAGCATACGGCCGGCAGCGGCGCGCAATGCGGCGGCGTCGTTGGGCGAGACCACGTCTTCGAGCACCGGCGCCAGTTGATCGACACCGCCGCGCGCAGAGGCGCGCACGCTTTCGAGCCGTTCGTCCCACTCCGACTGCTCGAGGTAGTCGAGGATGCGCCGGCGCAGGTCGCCGCCGGAGTGGGCATAGCTGGCCGCCTGGAGCATCTCGTTGAGCGCACGGCGGCGCGCCTGCTCGATGTGTTCGTAGATGAAATGGACCAACAGTCTTGCCACTTCCAGGATGTAGTCGCGATGGGGCTGGCGACGCAGGGCGCGCGCTTCGCGTTCCTTCTGCTCGCCGAGCCGGTGCTGGTAGGCGCGCGCATAGCGGCCGAAGGCGGCGGCGATCTCCTCTTGGCTTGCGCCGGCGATCAAGACGTTGAACTCACATGCACCGAAGTCCACGGTATAATCGGCGACGACGCCGAGCACCACCAATCGGTGCAATGCCTTCTCGGCGCGTTCCCGTCTGTTGTCGCGGTATTTGTCCCTGATATCTGTCCAGCGGGGGTCACACCAGCTGATTTTCGTCCAACGCCGCGACTCGACATCGCCCAGCTGGTCGAGCAAGCGTGCAATGTCCGCGACTTCCTTCTCCACGCCGCGGAAGGCGTTCACGTGAAACCAGAGCGCGCGTATGACGTCGTCTGCCTGATTCCGGTGCGTTTTTTCAACCGCCTCCGCGATCTGCTCCAGGGGTATGGCGGGGCTGAGCAGGTGTTGGGAGCGCTTGGGGTCATCGTTCGAGAGGACGATGGCACACTCAGCCGGTTGGCGGTCGCGGCCGGCACGGCCGGCCTCCTGATAAAACGCCTCAATCGAAGAGGGCAGGCCGATATGAATGGTGTAACGAATGTTGGGCTTGTCGATGCCCATGCCAAACGCCTTGGTGCATACCAGTACGGAGAAGCGATTGCGCTTGAAGTCCCGGGTGACGGCGCGCTTGCGTTCTTCCCAAGCTTCTGGATTTTGCCGTTTGGGTGCCTCGCCGCTATACAGTTCAACCCGCGTTTGCAGGGCGCGCCTGAGCCGCTCGGCATATTTCACGACCCCATAGTCTCCTTCGATATGGGGGCAGAACACAAGGCCGGCCTGGGTGCGGCTGCCGGCGGGTTGGAAGAAGGTGCTGCGATCGAGATTGAACACGGTTGGCAGCCGCTCCAGCAGGCCCAGCACCCGGGTGGGTTTCTCTTCCGAGCGACATGGCACTACGGTGAAAAACAACTCCTCGCGGTCGAAGGTCTGCGGCGTGATGATGGCGTCGAGCGACGTAATGCCCAGCTCGCGTTGGACGTCCTTGAGCACGATCTTGCTCGCCGTGCCGGTGAGGGCGATCAGCGGCGGGGTGACTCCCTGCGCGGTGCAATATTCGCGTGTGATGCGTCCCAGGTTGAGATAGGCGGTACGGAAGTCATGTCCCCACTCCGAGACGCAGTGTGCTTCGTCCACGACGATGAGCGAGATGGGCATCTGGGTGCTCAGGGTGCGCAAGGCGTTGCGGAAGGGTTCGGTTTGAAAGCGCTCCGGTGCTACATAGCAGAAAAGGTAATATCCCGTTTGGAAAGCGCGCAGCGCTTGATTGCGTTCATCCGCTTTTATGCGGTGCGTGATCCCGATGCAGCGGTCGATGCCGACGCGAGCCAGATTGTCGATCTGGTCGTCGATCAGCGAGATGATCGGGTCGATCACGATGCAGCGTCCGGGCAGGAGTAAGGCGGCCAGTTGGAAGGCGATCGACTTTCCTGCGCCGGTGGGCAGGAGCACGATCGAATCCTGCCCGCGCAGGCAACGGGCGATGGTCTCCCATTGCCCCTCGCGGAAGTCCGGTTTGCGGAACAGGTACTCGAGGAACCAGCGCGCGTCCTCGCGTTGCGGTGCGGGGCAGTACGCCGGCGTGGCCGCTGCGCTGGACGGGGCGACCTCAACCGGCAGGCAGACATCGGAGATGAGGAACTGGGCCTCAGCGCTAGCGGAAAGGGCATCGGCGCTTCCATCGGCCGGGGCGATCAGCACATCCAGCTGCTCCGTGCAGGTGTCGCTCGTCACCAGCAGGACACGCGGCTGCGTAGAGGGAAGGGCGCGGCCGTGCAAGCGCGCCAGACGGGTGAGCAGCTCCAGCAGGTCGGACACAGCGAGCTGGATAAGCGCCGCGATGCGCGGTTCCTGGCGCAGCACGGCAGGCGGCAGCACCCCGACGTTCCAGGGCGCGTCGAAGCGCAGCCAGCCGCCGCGCAAGGCCGCCAAGAGCGCCAGCTGGATCTGGTGAAAGAACTTGCACTGGCGGATGATGAAGGACAGCAGGGTTTCTTGGGGCAGCTCGACCCGGCCGTCCGACAGGATGCGTTCCAACTCGGCGAGCTGTTTGCCGTCTCCCCGGCGGATCTCACGCGCCGGAACGCGGATGACGCGGATGCCGACGGCGCGGAGGGCGCTGTCGCGTGCCGCGTCGCGCTCCCGGTGCAGCTGGTGGGCATCGCCGTCGATCTCCACCAGCACCGGGGCGCACTGCGGTTGGACGAGCAAGAGGTCGCCGCGCTCGTCGCCTTGTGGATCCAGCCGTGGGGTGAGGGAAGCCAGCTTCACCTGGGGGAGCAGATGCCACGCAAGCTGCTGTTCTACCACAAAAGAGTGAATCCGCTCGAACGCCTGATGTTCCTCGTCGCTGTCGAGCTCAAGCGGGCGAAAGCGGATCGAGGGCATCGCGGCGATGCGCTGCAACGCGGCGGTGATGATCGGGGTAGAGCGACTGTCGTCGAACTGCCAAGTGGTGCTGCCGAGCAGCTGCTCCAGGGCGGGTGCGCACAGCGGTGTGGTGCCACGGGTGAGAAGCGTCTCGGCGACAGCGAGAATGTCGCGATATTCGACGGGCGCACCCGCTCCGTGGGGACGTGGGATATCGAGCCGCCACTGCGCGACGGCGCGGATGAGCGCGCGGTCGACCTCGGCCATAAAGAAATGTTCGACCATGCTGGCGGGCAAGGCACATGTTTGGAAGAACGTGCATTGGCTGTGGCGTTGCCGAGGCGCGGCTTCTACGCGTACCGGGAAATTCCTCCCCCCGCCTGCCGACGAGGCAGCGAAGTCGAGCTTTCCATCGCACGCCGGATAGCGGCTGCAACTCCAGAATGAACCACCTTTGCGCACTTGGCGCAGCTGCATCGGGCTGCCACAGCGGGAGCAGAACGGTGTCAGCGACGTGTCCATCCCGAGCCTCCACGTCGCCGTAATCCACTTGGCGCACGAAGCGCTGGGCTGTGGCGTATCTCAGGGATGGATTCCCAAGTGGCGACGCAAGTGACTGCCCACCCAAGCGTGTCACGAGATGAAGAGCCAGAGATGCTATGCTTCATTGCCCAGCTCGATGCGATATATGGGTCGGGTGAAGGCCGCAAAGGGCGGCGGTCTACTTTGCATAATGTATCACATTGTATCTATTTCAGCAAGTTTGGGGGATGCGGGGAGCCTTTGCATTGTCAAGGGGGTGGTGGTCCGCGGGCACTTCGGTGCGCCTGCTTGGGAGCGATCACCTTATGTCGGGCGCGTTCCGGGCAGCTTGACATATTAGAACATATGTGCTATCATGGGTCAGGGTGATTGCATGCGCTCCACACCGCAAGAGGGGGTGCCCAAGGGGAATGGATATTTCTGGGGAGACAACAGAGGCACAGCCGCGGTGGGGCGCTTTCTCGCAGGTTTTGTCATCATGTGTGACATTTATTGCGACGTAAGCTGTAAGATTCGTGCGCGAGCGCCAGGTTGCATCGGCGGGTGAATGCGGCTATGATAAGAAAGAATGCGTCGCAACCTTGGAGAAGCTTGCGCAGACAAAAGGACGTGCTGAGGTGACATCGAAGCGTTCGACATACACAGCGGATGATATTTCCCAACTCAAGGGCCTGGAAGCAGTGCGCCGGCTGCCCGGCATGTACATCGGGGATAACGCCGCCTACGGGTTGCACCACATCCTGCTAGAGGTGGTCGACAACGCTGTGGACGAGGCGATGGCCGGCTATTGCGACCACATCACAGTGGTCATCCACAAGGATGGCGCTGTGAGCGTGGTGGACAACGGGCGGGGCATCCCCGTGGAGATCAAGCCGGAGAAGGGCAAGTCGGCGCTGACGCTGGCGCTGACCGAGTTGCACACCGGTGGCAAGTTTGACGGCAGCCGCGGCGGCTACCTCTCCGGCTCGGGTGGCCTGCACGGCATCGGGGTCAAGGCCACCAATGGCTATTCCGAGTGGCTTGAGGTGCGCGTCAAGCGCGATGGGGTCATCTATCGCCAACGCTTCGAGAACGGCGGCGAGCCGGTGACCGACGTGGAGATCCTACACCCGCACACCGGCGAGCGCATCGGCGTCGTCGGTGAACCGGGCGCCGCGGCGGCGATCAAGGCCGCCGCCGACCCTCACATCGGCACCGGCACCGAGGTGCGCTTCCGCCCCAAGCGCGAGTGGTTCTCACCCGCGATGGAATGGCCGCAACCCGATCAGTATGTGCCCTGGGATTTTGCCCGCCTGGCGACGCGCTTTCAGCAGATGGCCGCCCTCAACCCCAAGCTCACCATCGAATTCATCGACCAGCGCGGCAAGAAGCCGGTGTCGCGCACGTTCTGCTATCCAAACGGCCTGCGCGACTACCTCGCCTTTCTCACCGAAGGCCAGGAGCTGTTGTTTGATGCGCCCATCCTCTTCTCCGGGCAGGGGAGCAACAACGGCGGCAGCATCGCCGTCGAGGTGGCGATGCAATACACCACCAGCGACGAGACCCAGATCTATTCCTTCGTCAACTCGATTTACACGCCGCACGGGGGCACCAGCGTCTCGGGTTTCCAGGCCGGGCTGACCAAAGCGCTCAACCAGTTCGCCCAGGGCCTCAAGGAAAAGGACCTCAAGTCCACGACAATTAAGGGCGAGGACACCCTGTTGGGCTTGACCGCGATCATCAACGTGCGCATGAGCGACACGCCCACGTTCAGCTCGCAGACCAAAGAGTCGCTCACCTCGCCGGAAGTGCAGGGGGTGGTGATGAGCATCACCTACGACAACCTGCTCACCATCTTCGCCAAGAAGCCGGCGATCGGGCGTGCGATCGTGCGCCAGTGTGTCGCGGCGCAAAAGGGGCGCGAGGCGGCCAAACAGGCGCGCAAGCTGGTGATGCGCCGCTCGGCGCTCGACGTGCCGGAGGCGGGCATCCTGGGCAAGCTGGCCGACGTCACCAAGGGCACCCCCACCGAGCACACCATCCTCTACATCGTCGAGGGGGATTCCGCCGGTGGTTCATGCAAACAGGCGCGTGACCGCCGTTACCACGCCATTCTGCCCTTGCGCGGCAAGCCGCTCAACACCTACACCCCCAAGCTCAACCGCGTCCTTTCCAATGCCGAGATCAAGGCCATCGTCGCCGCCATCGGCGCGGGAGTGGGCAGCGACTTCCGGCTCGACGAGATGCGCTATGGCGGCGTTGCCATTCTGACCGATGCCGACCACGACGGCCATCACATTAAGACGTTGCTGCTCTCCTTCTTCTGGAAGTACATGCGCCCGATGGTCGAGGCGGGCCGGCTCTACGTCGCCGAGGCGCCGCTCTACCTCATCCGCGAGAAATCGGGCAAGGGGCGCAGTGCCTATGCCTATGACGATGAAGAACGCGACCGCATCATCGCCCAGTTCGGCGGCCCGCATAAGGTGACGGTGCAGCGCTATAAGGGTCTGGGCGAGATGAACCCGGAACAGCTCAAAGAGACGGTCTTCGCCCTCAACCCCAATGGCGACAACCCGGTGCTCAACGAGCATCTGGTGCGCTTCGAGGTGGACGATGTGCATCACCTCAACACGG
>JANXAX010000001.1:21054-39863 GCA_025062175.1 Anaerolineae bacterium
TTAATGGGCAATCTGGCGGCGCGCCGCAAGCATTGGCTCTTTACGCGTTGGGAACACGGCGCCGAGGTGGCCGACGAATTTGAGGCCATCGAGGCCGAAAACGGCGAGCTGATGGTCGAAGAAGAAGAGGCAGTCGAGGAGTAATTCCCTATGAATGTCCGCACCATCCCTGCCGCCAGCGATCTGGCGCAGAGCTATTTCCGTTACGCCACCTACACCGTTCTCGACCGCGCGCTGCCCGACGTGCGCGACGGATTGAAGCCGGTGCAGCGGCGCATCCTCTACGCGATGTATGATATGGGTCTGCACCCCAATGCTCCTTATAAGAAGAGCGCGCGCATCGTCGGCGAGGTGCTGGGCAAGTACCATCCGCATGGCGATGCTTCGGTCTACGAGGCGCTGGCGCGCATGGCCCAGAGCTTTTCGCTGCTGCATCCGCTGGTGGACGGCCAGGGCAACTTCGGCTCGGTGGATGGCGACAGCCCCGCGGCGATGCGCTACACCGAGGCCCGCCTGGCGCCCATCACCGAGGAGATGCTCGCCGACATCCGTCGGGACACGGTGGACTGGATGCCCAATTTCGACGGCTCGCTGCTGGAGCCCGAGCTGCTGCCCTCGGCTTTGCCCAATCTGTTGATCAACGGCGCCGCGGGCATCGCCGTCGGCATGGCGACCAACATCCCGCCCCACAACCTGGGAGAGGTCTGCGACGCGGTGGTGCTGGTGGTGGAGCGCTGGCAACAGCGTGACCGGATCACCGTGGACGACCTGATGACCGCGATCAAGGGGCCCGACTTTCCCACTGGCGGCATCGTCTATCGCTATGGCAACCACAACGAGGACGGCCGGCCGGTCGACCTGATCCGTAGGGCATATGAGACCGGGCGTGGCCCTATCCCGGTGCAGGGACGGGTGGACATCGAGGACATCGGTGGTGGCAAGTATAACATCGTCATCACTGAGCTGCCCTTCGATCAGCACGGTGCGGTGAAGAAAGGGCCGTTCATCGAAAAGATCGCCCAGCTGGTGCGCGAAGGCCGGCTCAGCGGCATCACCGACCTGCGCGACGAGTCGGACCACGAGGGCATGCGCATCGTGGTGGAAGTCTCCCGTGCGGCGGATCCGGACAAGGTGCTCCAGGACCTGCTGCGCTATACCCCGCTGCGCAGCAGCTTTGGCGTCATCATGCTTGCCCTGGTGCCCAATCCGGATTACGCAGGGGGTAGCATCCCTGTCGCGGAGAGCCTGATGGCCGCCGAGCAGGACGAAACGCGCCTGGTATCTAAGACCATGCCGCGCTACCTCAACCTGAAGGAGATGCTCTTCTACTTCGTCGAGCATCGCCTGAACGTCATTGTGCGGCGCTCGCGGCACGAACTGGCTGAGCGCGAGCAGCGCCTGCACATTGTGGAAGGCCTCTTGGTCGCCCTCGCCCACATCGACGAGGTGATCGCCATCATCAAGAAGTCGCGCACGGCCGAAACGGCGCAGGCGAACCTGATGAAGCGTTTTCAGCTCACCGAAGTGCAGGCGCGTGCTATCCTGGACATGCAATTGCGCCGCCTCGCCGCCCTGGAACGCACCCACCTGGAGGACGAACGCAAAGCGCTTAAACAGCGCATCGCCTATCTGAAGGCCCTGCTCGCCTCGGAAACGAAGCAGCTGCAGGTGATCAAGGAAGAGACCTTGGCGATCAAGGAGAAATATGCCCAGCCGCGCCGCACGCTGATCCTGGAGCGCGAGCCGCTGGGGAGCGTGGTCACCACCGCTCAGCTGGTGACCCCCTCAGGCCCCCAGATGGTCACTGTCACCAGCAAGGGGGTGCTCTATCGCACAGCGCCCGAGCAAGCCCCCGCGCGACCCTCTCCCGGCGCAACCACGCGCGCGGTCGAGTCACCTTTGCTCTGCATCGCCGCTGGCCCGACGGACGCGCTGCTGCTGGTGAGCAGCTCCGGCAAGGCATGGCGCGGCGCGGTGGGACGTCTCCCCGAACGGGTCGCCCTGGCGGAGTTTCTCCCCGATGCCAGCACCATCGTCGGCGGCGGGGTGCTGAGCGCAGGCAAGTTTCTCAGCCTGATCGCCGATAACGCCCGTGTCAAGCGCACCCTGCTCGACGATCTCAAGGGCAGCGAGGGCAACTGGAGCCAAGTGATGGGTGGGTTGAACGGCGGACGGCTGCTCGCCGCTGCCGTCACCGACGGCACAGCCCATATGCTGCTGTTCACGCGCCAGGGCAAAGCAATCCGCTTCCGTGAGGAGGAGGTCAATCCTCAAGCTTCTGGCTCCGCCACCGGGGTGATGGCGATGAAACTGGCGGCCGAGGATAGCATTGTCTCCGCCGCCATGGTGCAGCCCGGCGACGACTGGTGGGTGGTCGTGGTGAGCGAACGTGGCTGGATCAAACGCATCCCATTGGCCGAGTTCCCGGTGCAGGGGCGCGGCGGCAGCGGGGTGCAGCTGTTGAAGCTCACCCCCACCACCGGTCCGGTGGTGGCAGTCACCGTGGCCCACACCCAAGGGCACGTCAGCGTGCTCAGCGGACGCGGCCGGCGTCACCACTTCAAGCTCGCCGAGCTGCCGGTGTCCAATCGCGTCAACCGCGGCGCACGCTTGGTGGACTTCGGCGACGACGATGTCATCGCCACCTTGGTCGCCTATCGCTGACCCCTTCCCGGCGCACGATCCTGTCCTGTATGTGGAGCGGCTGCGCAATGGCGGACTTCGTCCACCTACACGTGCACAGCGAGTATTCGTTGCTAGATGGCCTGGCGCACATCCCGGATCTCGTCGACCGCGCCAGCGCGCTGGGGATGCCCGCCCTGGCGCTCACCGACCACGGCGCCATGTATGGCGCCATCGAATTCTACCGCACTGCCCAAAGCCGTGGCATCAAGCCCATCATCGGGCTGGAGATCTATCTGACCCCGTTGGGGCGACGGATGCACGACCGGGAAGCGAACATCGACGACAAACGCTTCCATCTGCTGCTGCTCGCCCAAAACAACACCGGATATCAGAATCTGTTGAAGATCGCCTCGGCGGCCCAGTTGGAGGGTTTCTACTATCGCCCGCGCATCGACCGCGAGTTTCTGGTGGAACACAGCGCCGGCCTTATCGCCACCACCAGCTGTGCCGCGGGTGAGATCCCACGCCTGTTGATGCAGGGCCAGGAAGAAAAGGCGCGCGAGCGGCTGGAGTGGTGGGTGGAGGTCTTCGGTCGAGAGCGCTTCTTGATCGAACTCCAGGAACACAACATCCCGGAGTTGAGCGCGGCCAACCGCCAGCTGGTGCGTTGGGCGCGCGAGCTCGGCCTGCGGCTGATCGCCACCAACGACGTGCACTATGTGAAGCAAAGCGATGCGCACTATCACGACGTGCTCCTGTGCGTGCAGACGGGCGAGCTGCTGAAACAACCCAATCGCATGCGCATGAGCGATGACAGCTACTATATGAAGAGCGCAGCGGAGATGGCCGCCATCTTCGGTGAGCTGCCGGAGAGCCTCACCAACACCCTCGCCGTGGCCGAGATGTGTGAGCTGGACCTGACCCCACAGGGTTACCACCTGCCGCGCTTCCAGGTGCCAGAAGGTCACGATGCCGCGAGCTTCCTGCGCCACCTGGTGGAAGAAGGACTGGTGCGCCGCTATAGCGAACGCGCCGACGCTCCCGAGATCCAGGCGCGCAAGGAACACGAACTCAGGATCATCCACGACATGGGGTTCGACACTTATTTCCTGATCGTGTGGGATCTGTGTGAGTTCGCGCGCCGCCATAACATTTGGTGGAACGTGCGCGGCTCGGGCGCCGGCAGCTTGGTCGCCTATGCCATTGGCATCACCAATCTCGACCCGCTGGCGCACAACTTACTCTTTGAGCGTTTCCTGAACCCTGGACGGGTGAGCATGCCGGACATCGACCTGGACTTTCCAGACGACCAGCGCGACCAGCTCATCGATTATGTTGTGGCCAAATATGGCCAGGAGAACGTCGCGCAAATCATCACCTTCGGCACCTTGGGCGCGCGCGCTTCGATCCGGGATGTCGGACGCGCGATGGACATCCCCCTGCCGGAGGTGGACCGCATTGCGCGCCTGATCCCTGGCGGGCCGAAGGTCAAAATCAGCGATGCCTTGGAGTTCTCCCCCGAACTGCGCGCGCTCTACGAAAGCACCGATTACATCCGCGAGTTGATCGACACGGCCATGCACCTTGAAGGCCTGGCGCGCCATGCCAGCACCCACGCCGCCGGGGTGATCATCTCCGATCGGCCGTTGGTCGAATACACGCCGCTCCACCGCCCCACGAAAGAAGGCGAGACGGGCATCGTCACCCAATATGATATGGAAGTGCTCAAGTCGATCGGTCTGCTTAAGATCGATTTCCTGGGCCTTTCGACGCTGACGGTGATGCGTCGGGCGTGTGAGCTGATCCAAGCCCGTCATGGCGTCCAGCTCGACCTGAACACGATTCCCGTCGAAGATCCTAAGGCTTTTGAGCTGCTCAGCAGCGGCCATGTGACCGGCATCTTCCAGGTGGAATCGGCGGGCATGCGGCGCGTTTTGACCACTATGAAGCCGACCAAATTCGAACACATCGTTGCCACCATCAGCCTGTATCGCCCCGGCCCGATGGAATACATCGACGACTACATCGACCGCATGCATGGGCGCAAGCCGGTGGAATATCATCATCCGGCCTTGGAGCCCATCCTGGCCGAGACGTACGGCATCATTGTCTATCAAGAACAGATTATGCAGATCGCGTCGCAGCTCTCTGGATACACCCCTGGCGAAGCCGACCTGATGCGCCGCGCGGTGGGCAAGAAGAAAGAAGAGGAGCTGCGCCAACATCGCGAGAAGTTCATCCGGGGCGCAGTGGAACGGGGCATCCCGGAGGATGCCGCGGGGCGCATCTTCGACGACATCGAATATTTCGCCAACTACGGCTTCAACAAGGCGCATGCCGCGGACTACGCCGTCATCACCTGTCAGACGGCTTATCTGAAGGCGCATTATCCGGTCGAATACATGACCGCGCTGCTCACGGTCGAGCGCCACAATGTGGCTAAGGTGGGCGCCCTGATCAGCGAATGCCGCGCCATGGGCATTCAAGTGCTGCCCCCCGACATCAACGCCAGCGACACCCTTTTCACCATCGAAGACACGCCCGCTGGGCCGGCGATCCGCTTCGGGTTGGGGGCAATCAAGAACGTCGGGGAAGGCGCGGTCGAGATCATTCTGCGGGAGCGGGCGCGTGGCGGTCCGTTCACCAGCATCGATGATTTCTGCCGTCGCGTGGACCTGCGCCAGGTCAACCGCCGCGCGCTGGAGAGCTTGATCCGCGTCGGGGCGCTGCGCGCCTTCGGCCAACGCGCGCAGCTGCTCGCCATCGTCGACCGCATGATGAGCCTCTCCGCCCAGACGCACCAAGACGCCGCGGTCGGCCAGCTGAGCATGTTCGATTGGGGTGGCTTCAGCGCCCCTAATACTGGTTCGATCCTCTATCCACTTCCGGAGGTCGAAGAGGTCTCACGCCGGGAGATCCTCGATTGGGAGCGCGAGCTGGTGGGTGTCTATGTCTCGGAGCACCCCATGCAGCCGGTCATGAACCGGTTGCGCGATGCGGTCACCTGTTTCCTGGGCGAGATCGACGAAAGCCTGGTCGGACACAAGGTCACCGTCGTGGGGATGGTCAGCCGGGTGCGTCAGATTTACGCCAAAAACAACAAGACGATGGCCTTCGCCGAGCTGGAGGACGCTCAGGGCAGCATCGAGGTGGTCGTCTTCTCCAAACTGTATGAACAGACGCGCGCGCTATGGCAAGAGGGCAAGGTTGTGCTCGTGCGCGGCACGGTGGACAATCGGGATGGTCAGGGGCTGAAGCTTATCTGTGAAGCAGTAGATGAGGCGATCACACAGATCCGCCCTTTGGCGGCCTCGTCGGAAAGCGATTCTCCCTCTGTGCCGGCGGTTGTGGCGGCCGGTTCGGCCACACCATGCCGCCTGCAGATCACCATTCCCCGCACGGACGATGCCGAGCGCGACCGCCAGCGCGTGCGCCAGGTTTTCGAAATCGTCACCTCGTTTACCGGCCAGGATCATTTTAGCTTCTGCATCCAAGACGGTGCGGGGGTGGTGCAATACGATTTCCCAGAACATCGTACGTGTAACTGTGTGGAACTCCAGCAGAAGTTGATCGACCTGCTGGGCGCCACCGCGGTGCGCGTGCTGCCGCCGTTGGAGGAGGAAGGTAGATGAACACGCCGACTTGTGTTGTGGGTGACGCTGCCTTCCGGTCGTCCCAGCAGTCGACCAGATTGGGATGAGAGTGAGGCGAATGAGATATGGCAACGGAGGTCTTAGTGCCCCCTCTGGGCACTACGGTGGACACAGTCACGCTGGTCAAGTGGTATGTCGAGGAAGGGGGGACGGTGCGCCAAGGGGAACCGCTCTTCGCGGTCGAAACCGACAAGGCGACCCTGGATGTGGAAGCGCCCGCTTCGGGGATATTGCGCCAGGTGCGCGCGCGGCCGGGTGACGTCCTGCCGGCGCTTCACGTCATCGCGGTGATTGCAGCCCCTGATGAGGTTCTGTCCGAGACCGTGGCGACAGCGCCGGCCACGCCGGCGCCAGCGCAGACTGCGGCCGCCGAAGGCGCGACCGAAAGGACCGCTGCGCCAGGCAAAGGGCGCACGCGTATCCTCATTTCCCCACGTGCCCGCCGGCTGGCGGAACGCTACCGCATCCCCCTCACCGCCCTGCGCGGCAGCGGACCCGACGGGGTCATCTTCGAACGCGATGTGCTGGCCTATGCGTCGCGCAGCGTCGCCCCCGCGATCACCCCGCTGGCACACCGCATGGCCGAACAGGCCGGTTTGGAGTGGCAGCGGCTGCAGGGGAGCGGAGTGAGCGGACGCATCACGCGCGCGGATGTGATGCGCGCATTGGCCGGACCAGCGGCGCCGCCAGTTGCGACGCCCGTAACGGACAACACGCCGGCAGAAGTCATCCCGTTGCAGGGTGTCCGGGCCGTGATCGCTGAACGCATGGCACGCAGCCACACCACGACTGCCCCGGTCACGCTGACCGCGCTGGCCGATGCCACGGCGCTGGTGACCCTGCGCCAGCAGCTCCAACAAGATGGTCTTGACGTGTCGTACAACGCCCTGTTTGTCGCCATCGCCGCACGTGCCCTGCGCGAACATCCACGATTAAACGCCTCGCTCGACGGCGCGACGATCACAGTGTGGCAGCGGATTCACATCGGCCTGGCCGTGGACACGGAACGTGGGCTGGTAGTGCCGGTGATCCGCGATGCGGATGCCAAGGGTCTGAGCCAGCTGAGTCAGGAAATCGAAGCGTTGATCGCGCGTGCCCAGGCCGGGCAGAGCACCCCGGCCGAACTGACCGGCGGCACCTTCACCGTCACGAACCTGGGCATGTTCGGGATCGACAGCTTCACGCCGCTTATTAATCCCCCTGAATGTGCGATTTTGGGCATCGGGCGCATCAACCGCCAGGCTGTCGCGGTCGGGGACGCACTTGCGGTGCGCGCGATGGTGTGGCTGAGCCTCAGCTTCGACCATCGCCTGGTCGACGGCGCCCCAGCAGCGCGTTTTCTGCGCCGCATCGTGCAGCTGGTGGAAGGTCCTCACCGTTTGATCGCCTGAGCGGCATGGCCATTGCGCCGTACACGTCGGGCGACCGGCCGGTCGCTCCGACGACAGCGGCTTGCCAGTCTCTTCCGGTGGGAGAGGGCCAAGGTGAGATAAAACTCGCTCTCAGACGGTTTGCAGCGCGGAATAATTATCGCAACTCCGGAGTCTTCACTTAGTCCGCCTCCGAATCGGAGTGCATCCAGCACCCCGGATGTATTTGTGTGCCGGAGCGTTTGATGCTAAGATAATAACCCGATTAACCACCATTTGGTGAGGAAACACAGTGACCGTTATTCGCAACTTTGCCAGACGCCATCCGCAGATCGTCGCTTGGATCGCCCTGGCCATTGGGATGGTGATCATCTTGATCTGGTCGGCCAAGGATGTGGGGTTCACCCCCACCCAGTGGGCGGCGCTCATCGTGACGACCATCCTGTTGGCCGGCGCGTGCGTATGGATCATCGGCTGGGGCGAGGAAGAGGACGAGGACGCTACCTCACCCGCTACCGCGGGAGAAAACACACCACCGAGCAAGGCATCTTCGTAATTGCCCACGCCACAGCCGCAAAGAGGCGGTTGTAGTTGCCGGAACAGGAAGGGTGCGAAAAGTAAGGCTCTTCCGCCTGCCGGCGCGGAAGGATCAACCCGTGCCACGCGCGTCGGCGGCTGGTTGATCGTTGGTGTGAGCGGTTTTATCTCCATCGCAGAAAGTGCCTTTGGACCACAAAACAGGCGACAAAAAACACAGTAGGCACGCAATCTTCCACTCTTTCGTGTCTTCTGCCTGGTGTGAATTACGTGGTCCGAACGTTCTCATCGCTCCCGGATAGTCGTGGCGCGGATGACAGTCGCCGCTTCCGTTTGCCCCTGATTTGAAATGTTCCTCTCAGCGAAACGATACTGGACATCTGCGCGATCTCAGCTTTACCATTGTGCAGGTGGTATGTGGGGCTTGTGTCCCACCGTTTTGTGGTTGTGGGGGTAGAACGGTGCAGGACATGTTCGCTCGCCTGAGCGAGGAGCGCATCGAGCGCGAGGCGCCGCTGGCGGCGCGCATGCGGCCGCGCACGCTCGACGAGTTCGTCGGCCAGGAGCACATCGTCGGGCCGGGAAGACTGTTGCGTCGCGCCATCCAGGCGGATCAGCTCTCCTCGTTGATCTTCTACGGCCCGCCCGGCAGCGGCAAGACCACCCTGGCACGCATCATCGCCAACACCACGCGCGCCCACTTCATCACCATCAACGCCGTCCTGGCGGGCGTCTCCGACATCCGCGACGCGATCCGCATCGCCCAGGAGCGGCGTGGCATGTACAACCAGCGCACCATCCTCTTCGTCGACGAGGTGCACCGCTTCAACAAGGCACAACAGGACGCCCTGCTGCCCCACGTCGAGAATGGCACCATCATCCTCATCGGCGCCACCACCGAGAACCCCTACTTCGAGGTGATCAAGCCACTGGTCAGTCGGTCGCGCATCTTCGAGCTCAAGCCGCTCTCACCCGATGAACTGCGCCGTGTCGCCATGCAGGCGCTGACCGACCCCGAACGTGGCTACGGCAAGCTGGCGGTGCGCGTGGACGAGGACGCGCTGGAACATCTGATCAACGTGGCCAACGGCGATGCGCGTGCCCTGCTGAATGCGCTGGAGCTGGCCGTGGAGACGACCCCGCCCGGGCCGGACGGGGTGATCCACGTCGACCTGCGCGTGGCCGAGGAATCGATCCAACGCCGCGCGGTGCTCTATGACCGCGACGGTGATGTCCACTTCGACACCATCAGCGCCTTCATCAAGAGCTTGCGCGGTTCGGATGCCGACGCAGCCCTCTACTGGTTGGCGCGCATGCTGTACGCCGGCGAGGATCCGCGCTTCATTCTGCGGCGCATGCTTATCTTCGCCGGCGAGGACGTCGGCATGGCCGACCCGCACGCCATCCAGGTGGTGGCAGCATGTGCGCAAGCGTTCGATTATGTAGGGTTGCCTGAGGGGCGCTTCCACCTCGCCCTGGCATGCCTCTACCTGGCCACCGCGCCCAAGAGCAACAGCGCCTTCGCCTTGTGGGATGCCATCCGCGTGGTCGAACAGGAGCGCGAAGGCGCAGTGCCCGTCCATCTCAAGGACGCCAGCCGCGACGCCGCGGGCCTGGGCCACGGCGCCGGATACCTCTATCCGCACGCCTATCGCGACCACTGGGTGGCGCAACAGTACCTGCCGGATAACCTGGTGGGCCGGGTGTTCTACCAGCCCAGCGATCAGGGCTACGAAAATCTCATCCGTGAACAAGTGGCACGCCGCCGTGAGGCGCAACTGGCCGCCATGCTGGAAGACGACCTGGCGATGATCGCCTCGCGCGTGGCCTATGAGACCGCTCAGGGCAGCGGCACGCGGCGCAGCGATGCCTGGTTGCAACGCACGCTGAGCAACGTCGGCGAGCACCTGGCCGCGCTGCGCGAGCGCGTGATGGCCGCCGCGCAGATCGCGCGCCACAGCCTGGTGCTCGACCTCAATGCCGGCACGGGACTGCTCACCTGGGAAGCAGTGCGCCGAGCGCCGGCGGGCGGGGTGTGGACGTTGGCATATGACGAACGCACCGCCCAGGCATTGCGCCAGCAGGCCGCCAACCTGGATGAAATGGCACGCCCGGTGATCCTGTGCGGCGCTCTCAGCGACCTGCCGGCGTTGATCGCCCAGGAATGGCAGCGCCTCGCTCCCGCGGAAACACGCGCCCAGGAGAAGATCGCCTTCGACGTGATCGTCGGGCGCAATGCGTTGCTGCCGCTGGCGGACAAGGCCGCGGCGGCGGCGTTGCTCGTCACTCTGTTGGCGCCGGGCGGGCGGGTGGCGCTGGCGGAGACGTTGCCGCGCCATGGGCAGCGCCTCTACCAGCTGCTCCGGGACATGGACGTGGACGCAGCGCTCTATCGGCGCTGGGCCGCCGCCGAGGAAGCGCTGCACCACGACCCCGATGATCCTATGATGAACTGGGATGCCGCCGACCTGGCCGCGGCCTTCCGCGCCGCTGGCTTCGCCGAGGTGCATGTGGAAACGCAGACCTACACCGTCCAGCAGCAAATCCACGCCGCCCTGCTGGCGCGCTGGTTCGCCGAGTCGAGCCGGGACGGGCAGCCCAGCTATGCGCAGCGCCTGCGCCGCCATCTCGCCGCCGAGGAGCTCGCCCGGCTGCGTGCCCTGCTGGAAGCGCTGCGCGGTCAGGTGGTCGATTGGCAGACCTGTGTCGCCTACCTGGTGGCGCGTGCGCCGCGCGCATGAGATGTGCAGCGGCGATGACGTGGGGTGGTGCGCCCAGGGCTGGAGCTCCGGGCTTGCTGTTTCGAGCTCTGGCGGGCTGGCTGGCTAGTGCCGGGTAGGGTCGGCTTCCAGCCAACTTGAAGGATCAGCCGCGGGCCTGAGCCTGCCGGCGTCCTCTTCAGCAGTTCGCAAACGGGATTAATGAGATCCGCCATGATCCTATTGCACATTTTTTGGAACCCGCGCGAGCGCCGCTTGCGCATGCTGTGGCGATTGCTGGGCCAGCTGGTCGTCCTCATGTTGCTGACGGTGGCGCTGACTGTGTTCGCTATGATCGTGACCGGTCTGAGCTCTTATGCTGTGGGAGAGGCGTTGTTCGACACGGAGGTTTTCTCTGCGTCAGCGTCGCTGATGCTCACCGGCACGCTGGTCACCACCGCAGCGGCATTGGCCAGCGTGTGGGTGGCGGGGCGGTTGCTAGACCGACGCCCGTTCGCCGGATTCGGCTTCCACCTCAGCTGCATGTGGTGGCAAGACCTCGCCTTCGGACTGGTGCTGGGCGCACTGCTGATGACCGCGGTGTTCCTGGTCGAATGGGCGGCGGGCTGGATCACGCTCAGCGGCTTCTTCCGCACCGAGTCGTCGGGTGAGCCTTTCGTCCTTGCCTTTCTTACGCCGTTGCTGCTGTTCATCTGCGTCGGCATCTACGAGGAGACGCTCATGCGCGGCTATCTGCTGCGCAATCTGAGCGAGGGCTTGCATCTTTCCTGGATGGGGCGGCGCGGCGCCATCCTGGCCGCCTGGCTGATCTCCTCGATCATCTTCGGCGTTTTGCACGCCGTCAATCCCAACGCCAGCTGGATGAGCACGTTCAATCTGGTCGTCGCCGGGCTCTTCCTCGGCCTGGGCTATGTGCTGACCGGCGAGTTGGCGCTCCCCATCGGGCTGCACATCACCTGGAATCTCTTCCAGGGGAATGTCTATGGCTTTCCGGTGAGTGGGGTGGCGTTCAATCGGACCACTGTGATCGCCGTCGTGCAGGGCGGGCCGGATTGGGTGACGGGCGGCGCCTTCGGCCCGGAAGCGGGGCTGATCGGGCTGCTGGCCACGCTGTTGGGCGGCGCATTGACCGTCGTCTGGGTGCGCCGCCGCAGAGGGATGTTGACGTTCGACCCGTCGCTGGCCCAGCCGCCGCAGCGGGAGGGGTAAACCTTGCAGTGAGCTGGCGTCTTCCTCCACCCCAGCCCTCCCTGTGGACGGGGAGAGAGGGATACCTCCTCTCCCTCGTGAAAAAGGGGGCCGGGGGTGAGGGCCTACACCCCTCTCCCGCAGCGCCGGGAGAGGGGCTGGGGGTGAGGGCACCCACACGCCGCAGGGCTGAAGCCCTGGGCTGGTATCTGAAGCCTGAACGGGCTGACGGACCGGTGTGGGCCATATTGATAGGGGCACGGCATGCCGCGCTCCTACAATGTGGGCGCGCGTTGTCGTGCCGCTGGTGCACGTGCGCCGTCCGGTCGGATGAAAAACCTTCCCCTGAAAGGCTGGGGGGTGCGGGCACCCACGCGCTGCAGGGCTTGAAGCCCCGGGCTGGTTCTCAAGCCCTAGTGGGCTAGTCGGCTTCAGCCGGCTGGAGCACCAGCCGAGAGTTTCAGCCTGCTGGCAGCTTCTCCCGCCGCGAGCAGGATTTTGAGCGCGCCCGGCCGTGCGGCGTGGGCAAACGCTACCAATCCCTCATCAAGCGGATAGACGTGCTCAATCAGCGCTGCCACATTGATCAGTTGTTGTTCCAGCAGGCGCAGCGCCGGCGCAAACGGGCCGCAGCGCGAACCGAGCACGTGGAGCTCATCCACCACCAGCGCGCTGGTGTCGATTTCGGCGTGGCCGTGGAAGGTGCTCTTGAGCACTAGTGTACCGCGCGGGCGCAGTAAGCGGCGTGCCAGGGCGAAGCCCTCCGCACGGCCGGTGGCTTCCACGACCACGTCGGCGCCGGGCAGCGGCGGGTCATCCACTGGGTGGGTACGGATGCCGCGCCGCGCCAGGATGGCCAGCTTGTGCGCATAGCGCCCCACCACCGCCAGATCGCAGCCAGTCAGCTGCAACACCTGGGCGATCAACAAGCCTAATTTGCCATCCCCCAACACTACGACGCGCTGGGTGGGACGGATGTGCAGCCGCTCGGTGATCTCCAGCGCGGCGGCCAGCGGCTCGGTGAAGACGGCCCATTCATCCGGAACGGTTTCGGGCACGGTGTGGAGCGCGGGGATGGGTAGGGTGAAGTAATCGGCCATCGTGCCATCGCGCCCGCGGATGCCCAACGTGGTGCGCTGTGGACAATGGGTGACGTCGCCGCGGCGGCAGGTCGGGCAGACACCGCAGAAAGCGTTGATCTCGCCCACCACGCGCCGGCCCACCAGCTCGGGAGCGCCTTCCACCTGCACCACCTCGCCCACGAACTCGTGGCCCAGCACGCCGCGGAAGTCCATGTAACCGCGCATGATCTCCAAGTCGGTGTTGCAGATGCCTGCCAGGTGGGTGCGGATCAGCGCCTCGCCCGGCGGCACCGCAGGCAGCGGGTAGTCACTGCGCAGCTGCAGCCGACCGTCGAAAATCAGAGCCCGCATGATGCCATCCTTTGAGCTTCAAAAATCGAACCGATACACCCGCTTTGCCAGGCGATAGGCTGAATCCTGGATCATCTCGGCGGCATCGTCCAGGTCGAGGATACCGCGCACCACCAGGCCGGCCAGCCAATTGGCTTCCATACGCCGCCATAGGTCGTGCCGCGCGGGGATGGACGGGAAGGAACGGGTGTCGTCGTTGAAGCCGACGGTGTTGTAGAAGCCGGCGGCATCGATCGTCAGCTGGCGATAGCGCAGCATACCGTTGACGCTGTCCTGGAACCACCAGGGTGGCCCCAGCTTCAGCGCCGGGTAATGGCCGGCCAACGGCGCCAGCTCGCGCGAATAGGTCGATTCGTCCAAGGTGAAGACGATCAACGTCAGGCGTGGGTCGTTGCCATAGCGGTTCAGCAGGGTGTGCAGCGCACGCGTGAATTCGATCTGCACCGGGATGTCGCCGCCGCTGTCCGGGCCGAAAGTGTCGTACACCCAGCGGTTGTGATTGCGATACGAGCCAGGGTGGAGTTGCATCACCATGCCATCCTCGATGCTCATGCGCGCCGATTCGAGAATCATATGCCCGGTGAAGAGAAGTGCTTCCTCGGTGCTGACATTGCCCTTGAGGCCGCGCTGGAAGATGCGTTCCACTTCCTGTTCCGTCAGGTCGGGAACGTGCACCATCACTGGGCTGTGGTCGGTGGCGTGTGCGCCCATTTCTTTGAAGAAAGCGCGCCGCTCCTCAAGTGCCTGGATAAAGGTGCGATAGCTGCTGATCTCGCGGCCGCTCACCTCGGCCAGCGCGGCGATGTGTTGGCGCCAGTCGGGCGCGTACATATTGGCCAGGCCGTCCAGGCGCAGGGTGGGCAGAATGCGTCCCGGCCAGCCGGAAGCGCGAATGGCGCGATGATGTTCCAATCGGTCGGTGGCCGCGTCGGTGGTGCAGAGCACTTCGATGTTGAAGCGCTCGTACAGGCGGCGCGGACGGAACTCGGGCAAGGCCAGCTGGGCCATGATCTGATCGTAGATCGCCTGGGCGGTCGCGCCGTTGAGCTTCTGCGTCACCCCGAAGACGGAGTAGAGCATATGCGTCCACCACATGCCGGTCGGGGTGGCGCGGAACAGGTAGAAGTGTTCGGCGAAGAGCTGCCAGATTTTACGCGGATCGCGTTCCACTGCGCCGCCGTCGCGCCGGGGGATGCCCAGGTGTTCCAGCGGGATGCCCTGGGAATAGAGCATGCGGAATACGTAGTGATCTGGGGTGATGAGCATCTCCGCCGGATTGGAGAAGGTGTACTCTGGGTCAGCGAAGATGCGCGGGTCGATGTGGCCGTGGGGGCAGACCAGTGGCAGATCCTTGACCAGGCGGTAGAGTTGCAGGGCGATGGCTTTCTGGGGTGGATAGGGATCGAAGTAGCGGTCCTCTGGTAGCACCACGCGCGTGTGTTGGGGCATCAGCTTGTTCTCCTTGCAGCATGGTCAGGAATTAATAGTAGCTCAGGGCCGCGTATGCGTCAAGCGAGAAGGGTACGGGGAGAGTATTACAGCTTCGGCCACCAGGGGAGAAGGCGATCGCTGGTACAGGCGGCCGGACACCCGCGCAAACGACTTCTCAATCGCTTACTCATGCGCGACTCAGCTTGAACCTCACATCGCCCCGAAGAAGGTGAAACACACCCAGGTCAAGCGGTCTTTCATCTGTTTGGGGATTGACGAGCTGTTGGAGGGATGATTGGAGGGACTACAAGCGGGTGATGGTTTGCTTGGAGTACCTCAGTAATTCTGCTCCGGATCTTTTACGTTATGTCGGGCTATCACCCGAATGTAGATATGATTGTGAGTCGACTTGGGTTACCAGCTGTGGACTTTGACTCGTCGGCGGCTAGGGTTGATGTGCGCCGGTTGGATAAAAAAAACGCTCTGGGGGGATCTCGTCCCGCCCATCCGACGGGATGAGGCGCTGGCGGATGGGCGATACACAACGCGGGCCGAGTGGGTGGTGGCACGATGAGATGGGACATGGAAGCGGCACTAGAAGAGTGAGACAGTCATCTCGGTAATCCAGCCACGGCTGGAGGGATGGCATCTGTTCACAACGATATGACCTGCCATCGCGTGAGTCGACAGTTGAGGCATTGTTCCATAACCGGCATCGGCAGCTTTTCTTCTCCGCACGAAGCCCATGCTCCCTATTTATCTCTGCGACAGGGCAGAAACTACCAGTAAATCATTCCTCCGGGGTAATAGGCCCCATAGGGCGGATACATGGGCACGTAGTAATAGTAATAACCACTCGGATATGCATAGCTGGGCAGACGGTAAGAGTACCCCGTAGTATAACCAGGATAATAAGTACCTGGCAGCCAGCCGTATCCGTAGTGATAGTAATACAAGAAGCCTCCATAGGGCATTGGCGGAGGTGGTGGCGCCGGCGGAATCTGCGGATTGCCTCCTCCGGGTGGACCAGGCGGTGGTGGCGGTGTGGGAACAGTGGGCACAGTCTGTTGCCATAGAACGTCTTCGTTCGGTGTCGCCCAGGCGGTCGGGATGACAGTCAAGAAGAGTGCCGCTGCAATCAGGAAGCCCACCCACAGCATCGTGCGTCTGCGATACGTCCTCTGATACGGACTAATCCATTGCTTGACGGTTGAGCCGATCTTCGAAGCGTTCATCGCTCTATTTCTCCTTGGTGATTGAAATGCTCGCTATCGGCTAGGATGGAAGAACACCATTTTCTAAATGATACTGCGAGGAAGAACACCGTTCAACACAGTCAACCCTGATCCAGCATCCGTGTTTTCACGCGCCGTCTTACTATGGCAGTAGATGAGCCATTAGGGTTGACCCATACAGCCACACCACCGGCGAACAACAAGGGCAGCACCACTACCGCGTGCAACAAGACACCGCAGGCCACAGCAACATTGCTCGCCACACCGTAACCGCTCAGCGCCAGCACCACCAGGAGATGCCACACACCAGCGCGCGTCGGAGGTGCCGGCAGCGCGACGCCCAGATAAATAGCTATCAAAACAAGCCATGCAGCGGTCCAATGAACGCTTATGCCGAGCGCCCAGAAGACCATCAGGTTGGTCGCCCCACCCAAAAGCCACACGCCGACAGAATGAACCGCTATCCAAAGCAATCGACCGTCTTGAAATGCCCGGTGCATCTCGCGTGCTAGCTGCATAGCAGGCAGGATCATGTGGCACAGCAGTCGTGCATACCATGTAACCTTCGCCTCCTGCTCCAGGATAGGCAAGCCGTGACGACGCTGCCAGCGATAAGCGACGATCAAACCAACCGTGATGGCACCTACACTGCCAATTCCGGTGATGATCCCGCCACGCGATAGCCAGAGTGGCCACGGCCACCATACCAGCAACAGTAGCGCGCTCATCATAGCCACTATGATGTCGAGGACTTTCTCCAACGCGACCGTGTATCCCGTGTATACCATGCCTCGGGGAACGTGTCTCCCAACCGACCAGACACGCGCAAAGTCGCCTGCTCGTAGCGGCAAGAGCAGGTTGAGCGCCTGCCCGATCAACAATCCCCGCAGTGCCTGTCCAAATGACACCTCCACCGAGCGACCCAGGATCGCCTGCCAGCGCCATGTCTTGATCACCTGCGTCGCCGCCAGCAACAACAGGGCCAGTAGCACCGGTAGTGGTGTCGCTTGGTTTAATGCGCTCCAGAGCGCCTCCCATGTGTCGTCGCGCAGCACGTACCAGCCCGCCAGAACACCCAGAGCAAGCCCGGCTGTCAGATGTAGAAAATCGCGCTTTTTAGGACGAGCGTCACAAGTTAACGAGCTCACGAGCTCCCTCTGCGTTCCACCCGATATAGTATCCCAGCCGGTTTCAGGTACAAATCATTCGGCACGCTCCAGCGTTGTGTAGTTAGATACACAGCCCCGCGCGCGAGACCGGTGCGTATTAGTCGCTGCACTGCCTGGGTGACGTCGTAAGCCGCAGAGGGCAGTTCAATGGAGGGATAGCGACGTCTGAGGCTGTCGCGATACCATTCATAGATCAATAAATTGCCATTAATCAGGATCACATCCGCGCGGCGCCCCTCGGCATAATGAAAATACCACAGGGGAAACGTGTCCCTTGCTGTCTCGGTGATGATGAGGGCATTCCGTTCGACCGAATCCAGGGCCTGAAGGCCGAATTCATGTGCACGCCGATCGCCGCTTGCGTCCACCAGTTGATAGTTAGCCACAAGCGGCAGGAGTGCCAACATCCATATGCCCCATTGCATCAGCCTCGTGGAGATGAGGTGACTAGCACACGTGCCAAACTGCGGAAGGAGATGGCATAATCCTTCAACAAGCCCCCATGCCATCCACAATGCCAGCATCATTCCGAGTGGGATCAAGTAAACGTACGAATCGGAGGTATTGTATCCGACAGCATAAACCAGCAATATTAAGCTGCTGAGCGAGGTGGCAATGAGGATGGGACGGTCATGTCGCCATAATGCCCGCGCACCAAGATATGCCGCAGGCACGCCCCACCAAGCAGCCTGACGCACCAATAAGGCCAGTGCCGCTAATAGCCGAGTGGGAAGGTGAGCTAATGGCAAAGCAGCAACCAAGGGTGCATATGCCTGGCCTGTGATCAACCAGATAAAACCCTCCCACGTGTCCGCACCACCCCAGTTGACAGGCGCCTTGTGTGTTGCCCGCAATGGGAGCACGGCATATATCGCTAATCCAGCCGCGAATGCCAGCAGAGTGACAAAGGTCATCACAACGCGACGGGGAACACTAGGCGATGCGCTGAAATCTCGTCTGACTCTGTCGCTCGAGGAGAGAAACAGCACCAGACCGGCAGGTGCCAGAGCCAGCAGCGACAGATGATTGCCCAATCCCAGCCCAAAGAGATACGCTGTGAGCGGCCCCAGCCATGGCTTGCCCGAAGCGCGCGCCTGCAGCATCAGATACCACACTAGGGCGGCAAAACAGGCATTCCAGCTATACACCTCGGCCACCACCGCCTGCGACCAGAGGAGCGAGGAAAACGCGAAAGTCGTGCCCGCCACACCGGCTGCGACCCAATGGATCTGTTGTGTTTCTCCATCAGGTATTTTGTGCAGCGCTGTCGCAGTCGCCAGCACGGTGAACCCGACCGCACCCGCCGCACCCACGGCCGACATCAAGTTAAAGCGCCAGGCGAGGTCGCCAAACGGCAGGCGCGCGAACAGACTGCCCAGCAGTAAGTAGGTCGGGTAGCCGCTAGGATGAGGGACTCCCCCGGTCACCGTCGCGGTGATCAGGTCGCC
>JANXAX010000200.1 GCA_025062175.1 Anaerolineae bacterium
ACCGAAAGATCTATAAACCTCGCCATCGCAGGTTGACCGATCTGATTCGCAAGAAAACGAACGCCCGCATCTACTTCCACTCATGCGGTGCCATCTACTCTCTCTTGCCGGATCTTATCGAAAGCGGAGTCGAGATTATCAATCCGTTCCAAGTCTCTGCAAAGGGTATGGACAGCGCCAGATTCAAGAAGGAGTTTGGTAAGGATCTATCGATATGGGGAGGTGGAGCCAACCCTCAGACGGTGATGACGTTGGGCAGTCCGGCTGAGGTGAAAGAGGAAGTGAAACGGCGCATCCACGATCTGGCACCCGGGGGAGGTTTTGTCTTCGCTTCTGTACACAACATCCAACCCAACGTGCCTCCGGAAAATATCATTGCGTTCTTCGAAGCGGCCTACGAGTACGGACGCTATCCTATCAGCGTCTGAATTCCAGAGCGTTTCTGAAAGAGCAACTTCCTGTCTAAACTCGCTGGCGGGGCATGCCCGCGAGATCGATGAATCCAATCCTCCAGGCCGGGCATGACGCTTTGTTCTGCTAGATGTTCAGCTGTGTTGATGCGAGGTCAGATGTGGCCACGATCAAGGATGTAGCACGCGCTGCCGGAGTTTCGATCGCCACCGTATCCCACATCATCAACGGCACCCGACCCGTGAGCGATGAGCTGAGGGCCCGAGTTATCCGGGCCATGGAGGAATTGGACTATCGCCCGAACGCATTGGCGCGCAGCTTGCGCATAGGACAGACTAAAACCATCGGTCTGATTGTGCCGGATAACTCAAATCTGTTCTTCGCTGAGATCGCGCGCGCGATTGAGGATACCGGTTACCGACATGGCTATGCAGTTATTCTATGCAACAGCGATGGACGTGGCGATAAACAACAGCGCTATATCCAGGCCCTGGTTGATAAGCAAGTAGACGGGATCATTTTCATCTCCAGCGGCGAGACCACCGCCGGTCTGCAGTATGCGCTCGATAATGACATCAGGTTTGTCATGGTAGACCGGGAGGTGCCGGACATCGTGGCAGATGCGGTGCTAGTAGATAATGAGCTGGCAGGATACCAGGCGACTCGCTACCTGCTCGAGCTGGGACATCGATACATCGCCTGTGTCGGTGTTCCACCCTATCTCACTCCCATTGCTCAGCGTGTCACCGGTTACTACAAAGCAATAGAAGAAGCAGGGCTGGAACTTCCGGCAGGGTTCTGTGTTTACGGTGATACGCAGATCGAGAGCGGTGAACGCGCGATCAACCAGTTATTGCGTCTCGTGCCGCGCCCCAGCGCCGTATTTGTATGCAACGATATGATGGCCATCGGGGTGATGCGTGGTGCACGCCGCATGGGAGTCTCCATTCCTGAGGAATTGTCGGTCGTGGGATTCGATGACATCGCATTGGCACGCGCGATGTGCCCAGCGCTAACCACGATGGCACAACCGATCAGTGAGATGGGCAGGCTGGCAACGGAGCTTCTCATTAAACGCATTAAGGGTGAGTTGAGCAGCTCCGAGCGACAACGCATCGTGCTCACTGCCCGGCTTGTGGTCCGGGAATCAACGTGTCCACCTCGTTCAACGTGAACGCTCGAGAGTCCACTTGGCGTAGAAGTTGTCTCGCCATCTTTTCAATTCACAACTTTGGGTTACCCATTGAAATATCACGCATTATCCGAAGTCCTATCTCTTACCCTCTTTGCTTGGGAAGCTAAGGCATCGCATCTCCTTCGCCCTTTATTGCTGACTTTTGTGCAAAACCCAAGCGGCAGGTTATAATGCCGACACGCTAGCCTCTGCCGTGGAAGACGGGAGCCCACCATGTACCGACTCAGCGACCGCGTCTGCAGCATCCAGGAGTCGGCCACGATGGCCATTAGTGCCCGTGCCGCCGCGATGAAACGCGCCGGCGAAGACGTCATCGCTATGGCCGCCGGCGAGCCCGACTTCGCCACCCCAGCCCACATCGCCGCCGCCGCCAAGCAAGCCATCGACGCTGGCTTCACCCGTTACACCCCCGCTGCCGGCACCCCCGAACTGCGCGCCGCATGGGCTGAGCACATCGGCAAACAACGCGGCATAACTTACCGACCTGATCAGATCATCATTACCGCCGGCGGCAAGCAAGCTGTCTGGAACATCCTCTATGCACTGGTCAACCCCGGCGATGAGGTGATCATCCCGGCGCCGTATTGGGTGAGCTATCCCGAGCAGGTGCGCTCTGTGGGCGGCGTTCCGGTCATCCTGGAGACGACCCCGGAAGAGGAGTTCAAGGTCACCCCGGAGATGCTGCGCCGCGCCATCACCGCGCGCACGCGCCTTTTTATCCTCAATTCACCTTGCAACCCCACCGGGGCGGTGTACACGCGCGATGAGCTGATGGAGTTGGCCGAGGTGTTGGTGGAGAGGCAACTGCTTGTGCTCTCCGACGAGGTCTACGACGCGCTGGTCTACGAGGTGCCCTTCACCAGCATCGCCTCGTTGGGCGAGGACATCTATCGGCTGACCGTCATCGTGGCTGCCATGTCCAAGACCTATGCCATGACCGGCTGGCGCATCGGCTGTGCCGTCGGACCGGCCGAGATCATCGCCGCTGCGGCGCGCATCCAGAGCCACTCCACCAGCAATCCCAACTCGGTGGCGCAATATGCCTCCCTGATCGCGTTGCAGAGCGACCAGAGCACGGTGGAGGTGATGCGCCAGGAGTTCGACCGCCGGCGCCGTTACATGGTCGAGCGCCTGCAGGCGATGCCATTCATCACCTGCACGCGGCCGCAAGGCGCCTTCTATGCCTTCCCGCGCATCGCGGAGACTTTCGGACGCACCTATCACGGCGAGCGCATCGAAGGCTCGATGGGTTTTTGTCGCCTGCTGCTGGAGCATGAAAAAGTGGCGGCGGTGCCCGGCTGCGAGTTCGGCGCCGATGCTTACATGCGGCTCTCCTACGCTACCAGTATGGAGAACATCCAAAAGGCGCTGGATCGCATCGAACGGTTTCTGAAGCAGCTCGATTGAGCGAGGGTTATGGCCTCTGAGCATCTTGATCTGGTGATCCGTAACGGATTGCTGGTCACCGCCAGCGAAACGTTTCCAGCCGACCTGCTCATCCGCGCGGGCAAGATCCACGCGCTTGGCCGAGGGATCCGCGCGGACGGTGCTGCGGAGATCGATGCACGCGGTCTGCTGGTCATGCCAGGTGGGATTGACTCGCATGTACACCTGCAGTACCCCCAAGGCCGCCATCGCGTTGTCTCCAGTGACGACTGGTTGACGGGCACGGTGGCAGCGGCGCACGGCGGCACCACCACCGTCATCGACTTCGTCGAAGCGCGGCCCGATCAAACGTGGATGCAAGCGTTTGAAGTGCGCCTGGCCGAGGCTGCCTCGCAGGCGGTGATCGATTATGCCTTCCACATGGCCTTCAATCGGGTGGATGAGCGCAGCCTGGGCGAAGTGCAGTCCGTCGTCGAGGCGGGCATCTCCAGCTTCAAAATTTACATGGCCTACGAGGGCATCCGGCTTGAGGACGATGGCATCCTGCGGGCGTTGGAGCAGCTCAAGGTCCATGGCGCACTGCCGCTGGTCCATGCCGAGAACCATGCCCTGATCCGTTACCTGACGCAGCGCCATCGTGCCGTCGGCCACACCCAAGTGCGCTGGCATCCGCACGTCCATCCGGCCGCCGGCGAGGCCGAGGCGACCTATCGCATCTTGACATTGGCCGCGCAGCTGGACATCCCGGTGCACATCGCCCATGTCAGCGCGGCGCAAGTCCTCGATGTGATGCGCATGTTCCGGGCAAATGGTCAGCCGGTCAGCGGCGAGGTGTGCCCGCAACATTTATTGCTCACCGAGGCGCTGTACGATCAGCCGGACGAGGTGGCGGTGCGCTATGTGATGGCGCCGCCGTTGCGCAGCGCCGCCGACAACGCCGCGCTATGGCAAGCTTTACAGGAAGGTCTGCTCGACTGTGTGGTGACCGATCATTGCCCCTTCACCCTGGCGCAGAAACAAGGGAGGCGGCGCACAGCCGAGTTCCGGCGCTTGCCCGACGGCGGTGTACAGACCATGGAACCCGAGGCGCCCTGGGCCGAGCATCCGCTGGCCTTCGACCAAGTGCCTGGCGGGGCACCGGGGATCGAGACGCGCTTGCCTCTTTTGTATCACTACGGGGTGCGCACCGGGCGCCTGTCGCTGACTCAGTTCGTGGAGTGCACCAGTACCGCGGTGGCGCGACGGTTCGGCCTCTATCCGCGCAAGGGCTCACTGATGCCCGGCGCCGATGCCGACCTGGTGCTATTCGATCCTGGGCATACGGTCACGCTCTCGGCGACGACGTTGCACCAGAATTGCGACTATACCCCCTTCGAGGGCTGGACAGTGACCGGCTGGCCATGCATGGTGCTGAGCCGCGGGGAGATCATCGTGCGCGACGGTCAATTTCTCGGTCGCCCCGGAAGAGGGGAGTATCTCAAGCGGGCGCCGGATGCGCTTGCGGCGCGTTCTTGAGTGCATAGGCGGTCGGTGGCTATGCTAAGGCTGGGGAGGGCTGTCGCATGGAGCTGGCAGAGTTCATTAAAGTGGCACGTGGTGACACACCCGCCGATCTGGTGCTCAAAAACGCACGCGTGGTGAACGTATTCACCGGCCAGATCCAGGAAACGCACATCGCCATCCTGGAGACGCGCATCGTGGGGCTGGGCGACTATCACGGCCGCGAGGAGATCGACCTGGGAGGGCGTTATGTGTGTCCTGGCTTCATCGACGCCCACGTTCACATCGAGAGCGCCATGGTGCCACCCAACGAGTATGCGCGCATGGTCGTGCCGCGCGGCACCACCACCGTGGTGGCCGACCCCCACGAGATCGCCAACGTGCTGGGGCTGGAAGGCATCCGCTACATGTTGGATATGGCCAAGTACAATCCGCTCAGCGTGTACATCATGGCGCCTTCGTGTGTGCCCTCCACCGACAAGGAGACCACCGGCGCTGCCCTCTATTGGTACGACCTGCAAACATTGTTGCACGAGGAATACGTATTGGGGCTGGGCGAGATGATGAACTATCACGGCGTCATCAACGGCCAGCCGGAAGTGCTCGACCGTCTGCGCGCCTTCCAAGGGCGCATCAAGGACGGCCACGCGCCGGGGTTGCAAGGCAAAGGGCTGATGGCCTACGCCGCGGCCAACATCGGCTCTGACCATGAATGCATCACCCCTGAAGAGGCGCTGCGCAAGCTGGAGCTGGGG
>JANXAX010000201.1 GCA_025062175.1 Anaerolineae bacterium
TCGCCATCAGGCTCGGGGGGGGTTGTGCGTATGTTTTTTGGTCGCGTATGATCGTACCCTGTGAAGCTCCCCGGGGCGGGTGGGTCATCGACCCCCAACGGACCTAGGCGGGGTGACGTCGACCACGTGTAAATCGGTTCGAAGCCCAGCTCGCCGCTGAAAAGGGCTTCATAGTAGCGCACACTCATCGGATACCGTTGCGGCAGGCGGGGAATGGTGCGCCACAGACGGTTCGAAGCCAGCACCAGGTAATCGCAGCGCTTCAGCGTCTCTTTGATGATTTGGAACTTCTCAGGTGTATCCTCCTCATACATCGGAAGCAACGGCTGGTGGTAGTCGTGGGCGGCAGGATTCATCCCCGGCTCCGGGAGGGATTGTGGAAACCCTTCCTCCCAATGTTCAACAGCGATACATGCCCCATCTGGGATGTGCTGATACACCCAGCGCGAAGCCGTCACCCAGGGATGTTCCGCGCCATACACTCCATTCACAAAGGCCAGCGCCCAGATCATAGCACCCAACAGCGCAAGGCCGCCGGCGATGGCACGCAACGCGATGAAACGTCTGTTCCGATCCTCCGTCGTCTCACCCTCTGATTCTAATGGGCTCGGGATTCTCGAATGCGCTACCATTCCTGCCCCAAACAATACCAACAGAGGGGTCACCGGCGCCATATAGCGCATAAACTTGGCCAGGAACAACCCTGTCGGGCCAAAGTACAGGATCAACCAGGCGAGGATCACATATTCACCGGTGATCGCCTCGCGTCGCGCAACACGCCAGAGTACCCAAAACGTTCCCAGAAGGGCTAGGACGCCCAATGGAAGTCCCATGCCCCAGAGCACCTGCTGCTCCAAGAAATAGAGGTAAGGGAGCGTCCCGCGGTACTGACGGGTGAAGGGCAAATCCGCTACACCGGTGACCATATCTCCCTGTTCCTGCACTACCGCTTGCCAGAAGCTCGGAAAGTCGAGCAACACAAACGGTGAAGTAATCGCAAAAGTCACCAGCGCGGTTGATATGGCCAGGATGAATAAGCCCCACTTGGACTGTGCGGCGTGGGGAGACAACCGGTTGTTTGCTTCAGTGCGATGGAGCGCCAGGGCGACCGCCGGCGCCGCCACAATCGGCAATGCACTGAATTTACAGGCGACTGCCAGACCGATGGCCAGTCCGGTCAGCAAGGCGGCGCCGATGCTGTGCCGTTCGGCCAGAAGGATAGAGGCATATAAAGCAAGGAAGACAAACGTGGCGGAAATGGGATCTACGGCAAAGAAATGGGCCAGCTGGATCTGTAACACGGTGAAGGCCGAGAGAGCAGCTGCCAGCAGCCCCGCCCATAACCCGTATATGCGCCGTCCGAGCAGAAAAAGCAAATAAACGCTCGCGGTGTCGGCGAGTGCCATGAGAAAGCGGCCGATTAGGGCAAACCCGACCGGCGAACGCGCCGTCTCCATAAAAGCGACCACTTCGACGGGTAGCTCAAGCGCGCGTGCGGTCGGCGCCAAACTTTGCACGGCCGCGGCCGTCAGGGCAAGTGTGTAGAGGGGGAAATGGCCATATGTGTAGCTGCGTCGATGTCCTGCGTCGACATCCCAGAAGGGATTGAGCGGCGAACGTCGCGGATCTAGCGCTTGTTCCAGGTCCTCCGGCCAGCGCAGCGAAGGTGCATAGAACGCCACGGTGGAGCGCTCATCCGGATGCGGTAACGTGCCATGATCCCATGCCAGGTCGTAGAAGCGCAACGCTGCCCCGCAGATGAGAATCAGGGCTAACAACCACTTTTGCAGGCGAGATAACTGGGATGTTTGCGTGACATTTGCGTGCATAGAGGATACCGGCTGAGCTATCGACAGCCTTATGGAACATTCTCGAGGCAAGAACACGTTCCTGCCAAGGAGATTGTAGCATTGAGCCGACCCACGGGCAAAGAGAAGAGACCGGTGAGGTGAACAGGGATAGCAGCGTTTCCGCAGGAGGACACCTGGCACGCCTTCTGCCATCGGCCTTTTCCTGTCACGTTGCTGCCCTCGCCACGCCGTGCTATGATGGACTGCAAGGAACCTTAGGCACGATGGCATCTCCGCTCCCCAGACGCTCGGTGGTGATTGCAATAGGTCTCTTTCTTGCCGCGATGACGTTGTACACTGCCACCCTGGCACCCTCGGTCGTGGCGCTGTTTGACGACAGCCTCGAGTTCCAGCTGGTGACGTATCAATTGAGGATCGCACATCCGACGGGCTATCCGTTGTTCACACTGTTGGGCTGGTTGTTCACCCGGCTGCCGGTCGGCGAGGTCGCTTTTCGGGTGAACCTGATGAGCGCTTTCTTCGGCGCGGTGGCGGTGACGCTGGTGTACCTAGCCGGCTTACAGCTGGCGACACGTGAACACAGCTGGATGGCGAACGTGGGTGCGGCATTGGGGGCGCTCGCCCTGACAATTTCGCCTGTCTTCTGGTCGCAGGCGACCGTGGCAGAGGTGTACACGTTGCATGCCTGCTTGGTGAGCGCGGGTTTGTGGCTCTTATTGCGAATCGGCAATATGATCGCCGCTCCGGGTGAAAACCCTCATCGCGTGCACGTTCAGATGGAGCATTCTATTGCCGCACTTGCCGGCCTCTTCGGTCTGGGATTGGCACATCACCGCACCATCGTGTTGTTGTTGCCGGCGGCTTTCTGGGTGCTGTGGCGAATCCGTCACCTGCATCTACTGCGATGGAAACACCTCCTATTCTTCGGGACTCCCTTGTTGCTCTATCTCTACCTGCCCCTGCGTGGGCACGTCGGTTCCCTGGACAGTAGCTATATCAACACCCTCGAGGGTTTTTGGCGGCATGTCACAGCATCGGGATATGGCAGCTTCATCTTTCAGAACCCTCTTTCCGTCCAGCGAGGTGCCGACTTTTATCTCGACCTGTTTGTGCGACAGTTCGGTTGGGGGGGAATGGTGTTTATCGGGATGGGAATCCTCCTGCTGACAGGTCGACGATGGGCACTCGGTGTCACCGCGCTTGCATTTGCCAGCTATGCCGGCTTCAACCTGTTCTATCGTGTGGCCGATATCGAAGTTTTCTTCATCCCCAATTTCCTGATCGGCGCACTCTGGTTAGGGAATGGGGTCACCTGTCCGCTGAACCTGTTGCAATCTTTGGGGTGTGCCTCTTCGTTCCCGATGAGAAAGAGAGGTGCTTCCCTGATGGGTGTTTTGATCGTGGCCGGGTTGCTGGCGCAAAGCGGGCTGTTGCTGCGCAACAACTGGACGCAGATGGACCGCTCGGACGATTGGGAGGTCCACGACTATGGGGTGGATATGCTGAGCCAGCCTTTGGAACCCGGGGCGGTCATCGTGGGCATTCAGGGGGAGATCACCTTAGTGCGCTACTTTCAGGACGTGCATAGTCTGCGCCGAGATGTGCGTGCCCTGGCGGCGGATGATCCAGGCGCGCGCCTCGCCCTGGTGAGCGAGCTGGTCGCGCAAGGCGCCTCAGTTTACCTCACCCGTTCTTTGGCTGGGGCCCCGGAGCGCTGGTCCCTGGGCGCGGTGGGGCCGCTCATCCGGGTCTGGGCCCGGCCGCAGCGCTTCGCCCCGGCGGTTCGTTATCGCGTAGATGCCACACTCACCTCGGAGGTCGCTCTGTGGGGTTACGATGTCGTGCATCCACCCACGCATACGGTGCCGCCCCTCGTGCGGCTGCGCCTGGTCTGGCATGCCCAGGCGCCGGTCGCGCGTGACTTGAAAGTGTCGGCGCGTTTGATGTCCCCGGACGGACGCTTGGTGGCACAAGCGGATGCGGTGCCAGTGCATTTTGCCTATCCCACCACTGCCTGGCGCGCCGACGAGTATATCGTGGACGTATACGACCTGAGATTATTTGAACCCTTGTCCGACGGACTCTATACGCCGCTGATCATTTTGTACGATCCGGCCCAGGGCGCGGTGGAAGTGGCCCGTGTAACACTGCCTCCTTTATGTCTCTTGTGTGAACAAAGTGGGAGTTGTGCATCTAACTGGTCGTGCGACCGAAATGGTCACGGGATATCCGCGTCGCAACCGCCCGGGAGCGACATTGTCCCCCTTACTCTGACCCTCTCTCACCCGGAAGAAGGGCAGCTACTTGCCGACGCGTGTGGCTCGGGTTGCCCCATCCGTGTAGGCAGACGGCCGGCCACGAACCCTTGAAGGACACTCTCAATCGTTCCAGGTTGCTCCCCCGTTCCACCTTTCCCGACAACGAGCAGCACCTTTCGCTCCTCGAGGATCTGGGAAGTGTTCTAGCTATCCTATGAGTACTCAATTTTCTGAGAAAATCTGAGCGAGCTGAGAACTTTTTCGACATCTTGCTCTTCCACACTTCACTTTGACTTCATCCTATAGGAATGCTAAGATGCTAAAGAGGTAGCAGCCGGTCGCCCTTACTCTTCCATGTTGCCAGTGCCGCGTTTGTTGTTTCGAGTTCCCTATCGGTAACGGCTGCGTGGAGAGATATAGAAATGTTTTCTTGATACCAAAGGAGGAAGGACAATGCAACGGTTCCTGTATGCCCTGCTCGTTGTGGCACTGTGTGCGCTGACCACATCTCCCTTGAGTGTCCAAGCGGCTGAGCCGGTCAAGCTGGTGATGTGGTGGTGGGGTGAGCAAGAGGCCCCTGGTGCCCAGAAATGGCTCGATGAAACCATCCAGCTCTATCAGGAAAAACACCCCCATATCACTATCGAAGCCGTTCTGCAGTCCACCGACAGTCTTATCCCCTCGTTCCAATCGGCGATGGCCGCGCAGGAAGGCCCAGATATCCAGTACTTCTGGGGTGGTGTCTGGACGCTTGAGTTTGCCTGGGGCGGTGGCGTAGCACCGATTGATGAGCTCATCCCTGCGGAGGAGCTAGCGCATTATATCAACAACTTTGAGCGCACCTTCGATGGCAAGATCTGGGGTGTGCCGTGGTATCTCTCCGGCAATCCGTTCGTCTACAATCCTTCTCTGTTCGAGAAGGCCGGCCTTGACCCCAAGAAGCCCTTGGAGACCTGGGATGCGCTGCTGGACGCTTGCGACAAGCTGCGCGCCATTGATGTCATCCCCATCTCCGGCGGGCTCAAGGATGGCTGGTTCGGGGGCTGGCTCTATTCCATCCTGGGCCGCCAGCCCCACGACAGCGAGAAGGACATCATGGCAGCGGTCATCGGCAAGGCCAAGTTCACCGACCCCGAGCACGTTGAGTGGTGGAAACGGC
>JANXAX010000202.1 GCA_025062175.1 Anaerolineae bacterium
GCGTTTCTATGAAGGCGGCGACCAGCTGTGGTGGAAGGCCATCCCCCCCGACCATAATTTCCCCAGTCGCGCTTCGACGATCACCGTGACCCTGCCGCGGACCTTCCCGCAGGAACAGTTGAAGGTGGCCAGCTACGGGCCGGCGGCGACAGTGCGCATCAATGAACGTGGCCAGGTGATCTTCGAGGCGGAGAACATCCCGGCCGATCAGGAGCTAGAAGTGCGGGTGCAATTTCCCCATGGTGTGGTCCAGGGCAGTCCGCCCACCTGGCAGGTCGCCTTTGATCGCCGCCAGCAGCTGGGCCCGGTCTTTACGCTCGTCTTCGTGGTGTTGGGAATTGTGATCCTGATCGGCGGTTCTGTCTTGCTCTATCTTTGGTGGTATGCGCGCGGACGCGATCGACCGGTGGGATTGGTGGCTGAGCAGATCAGCGAGCCCCCAGGTGACCTGCCAGCGGCGGTAGTGGGGACGTTGGTGGACGAGCGAGCCGAGCTGAAGGACATCATCGCCGGTATTCTCGACCTTGCCCGGCGTGGTGCCCTGCGTATGGAAGAACAGAAGAGCGAAGGCTTTCTGGGCATCGGTTCCGGGCGTGACTTTGTGTTTCATCTCCAAGATACCAGCAAAGCTGTTTATCCCTACGAACAAACGCTGCTGCGTGCCCTTTTCGGCGGTCGTGCTCAGGTCAAGCTCTCCGATCTGCGGCAGAAATTCTACACCTCCATCCCAACGCTGCAGCGCGAGCTGTATCAGGAGGTGGTGCGCGCGGGATTCTTCCCGGCCAGTCCGCAGGCAGTACGCCGGCGCTGGGCGATCTGGGGCGGCGTGGGCTTGGTGGGCGCCGTGCTAGGTGCCTGTGCCTTGACGGGATTGTTCGGCGATTATACCGATTGGGCGTTTTGTCCGGCTGCGTCACTGGGAATCATTGGGCTGGGGGTGATCATCCTGGGCAATTTTATGCCCCGCCGCACTGCCAAAGGGGCCGAGGAGACAGCCAAATGGCTCGCTTTCAAGCGTTACCTGCAATATCTCGAGAAGCAGAGCGACCTGCAGGCCGCCAAAGACCGCTTCGAGGAATTTCTGCCTTATGCGGTGGCCTTCGGGATCGAGCATCAGGTGATCAACAAGTTCGCGAGTGTGGATGCCCCGGCGCCCTCGTGGTGGGGACCGGTTTTCCTGCCCACGGGCGGGCCCGTTTACGGCGGCACGCTGGCGACCGAAAGTCCCCAAGGTTCGCGACGCTCCAGTGGACCGCCGGGTTCGCTTGCTGGTGAGCGCAGCGACGTTCCCTCTCTGTCTGGGGCAAGTCGCAGTATGGGCGCCTCGCTGGCCAGCATGAGCGCCGGCCTAGGAGCCTTGCTGAGCTCGGCCAGCACAGTGCTCGCCAGCTCCCCTGCCTCCTCTTCCGGTGGTGGCAGCTGGAGCGGCGGGGGCGGCAGCGGAGGAGGCGGTGGCTCACGTGGCTTCGGATGAGCTACGCTTACAAGGTTACGCTAAATTTGTCGGAAAGGAGATAAAATGGCAACCGGGCGCGTGGTAGGCGTGATCCTGCTGATCGCAGGCATCCTGATTGGTCTGGTGGGCTCGCTCGTGGCCTATACCTCTACCCGGACTGTGGAAGATCGGGCCGCCGCGGCAGGTGGCGCGATGCTGGGCATCGCGATCGCGATCATCATCGCGCTGCCGCTGGTCGGTGCCGGCGTCTATCTGTTCATTCGCGGCGCGGCCGAAGCGCGGGAGATGGCCGAGCTCAGCCGTCAGCGCAAGATCCTGGACATGGTCAAGACGCGCGGCCAGGTGAACATCAGCGATCTGGTGCTCGAATTGCGCTCCAGCAGTGCCCAGGTGCGCGATGACATCTACAAACTGGTGGGGATGGGGCTGTTCACTGGCTACGTCAACTGGGACGACGGAGTGTTATATTCAGTAGAAGCTTCTCAACTGACCGGCAACAAGTGCCCGCGCTGTGGCGGCGCACAAGCGTTTGCCGGCAAGGGAGTGATCAAGTGCCAATATTGTGGCGCCGAGGTCTTTCTGTAGCGAGGATACAAGGAGTAAGGTATGGACTTCCAAGAGGATGTACGAGGAGCATTGAGTGGCCTGGAACGTTTGGCGGCCAAGATTCCAGGATATCATGGATACAAAGAGAAAGAGACCCGCCGCGAAGCGGATAGGTTACTACGCCAGCATCTTGTCGCGCAGTTGGATGAAGGACGCCGTCGCCTCATCGAGCTCCAGCGGCGGATGCTCGACAGTGGTGGGCTGCGCATACTGGACGACCTCGATCGCGCCCTGATCAAGGTGCAGAAGCTGGGCGATATGATCCGCACCGCCAGCTACGGTTATGCCGGTCTGTTCGATGCCATCAAGCTCAAAGAAGAGCAGCTGGATGCGTTGTATCAGTTCGACAGCCAGATGCTCGAAAAGGTCGAGGCAATCCAACAGGCGGTCAGTGCCTTGGCGGCGGCTCAGGAGTCCAACGCGGATCTGCGACCGGCGGTCGAGCAGGTGCTCACGGCCGCCGAAGAGGCGAATGTGCGCTGGCGTGAGCGCGAAGAGGCGATTGTCCAGGCACCCAGTGTAGCGGAATAGTGAGTTTCGGTGAGGAGGTGAGCTCAAATGGCTAGGATCATAGACGTAATCGAAGCGCCCGATCAGCAACGCAATCAGATGGTGGTGCGTGTGCCTGAGGTGGGCGCAGGGGACTTTCGCCTCGGCTCGGTGGTCATCGTGCGCGAGTCGCAGGCGGCCGTTTTCTATCGTGATGGCAAAGCATTGGACGTCTTCGGACCAGGGCGGCATCAAATCACCACCGCCAACTTGCCCTTGCTCTCCAGCCTGCTGCGCCTGGTCACCGGCGGCAACGACATGTTCACCGCCGAAGTGTATTTCGTCAACATGATCGAGTTCACCGACTGGAAATGGGGCACCCAGGAGCCGGTCACCTTGCGTGACCCGGACTTTGGCGTGGTGCGCGTGCGTGCCTTCGGCAACTACTCGGTACAAGTCTCCGACCCGCAGCTCTTCGTGACCAAGATCGTCGGCACCGGCAGCGGTTATCAGACCAGCCAGATCCAAGACTTTCTGCGGGGCATCATCGTGGCACGCTTTGCCGATATACTGGGTGAGAGCAAGGTGGCGGTCCTCGATCTGCCTGCGATGCAGGATGAGATGGCGGCGGCGATGCGCAGCAAGCTGAGCGACGAATTCGACTCGTTCGGGCTGATGCTCAAGACCTTCTTCCTGCAGAACATCAGCTTGCCGGAGGAAGTGCAGAAGGCGATCGACCAACGCGCGGCGATGGGCGCCATCGGCAATATGCAGCAGTTCATGCAATACCAGGCTGCGCAGGCAGTGCGCGATGCCGCCCAGCAAGAAGGAGGTGAAGGATTAGCTGGTCTCGGTGTCGGACTGGGTGCCGGCGCCGGCTTGGGCACTGTGTTGGGTCAGACGATGGCCCAGTCGATGCAGCCCGCTCAACCGTCTGGCGCCGCTGCAGTGCCCGAGGTTATGACCCTCTCGGAAGCCGCTGCTTATATGCGCGTGGGCGAGCAAGATGTGTTGGACGCCATCAACTCGGGCCAGCTGAAAGCGAAGAAGATCGGCACCAGCTATCGCATCAGCAAGCAGGCGATCGATGAATTTCTAAAAAGTTGAGCGAGGATAATTGTTGGGGGCGGGCTGTGTTGGACGACGACATTGCGCGTGTTCTCATCACCGAAGAAGAATTGCGCCGGCGCACCCGCGAGTTAGGACAGCAGATCTCGCGTGACTATCAGGGCAAGGACCTGCACCTCATCTGCGTGCTCAAAGGTGGGGTGACCTTCCTGGTGGACCTGATGCGCGAGATCTGCATCCCTCACAGCATCGATTTTATGGCCACGTCCAGCTACGGCGATGCGACCGAGACCAGCGGGGTGGTGCGCATCCTGAAGGACCTCGACCTCCCCATCGCCGGGCGCAACGTGCTCATCGTGGACGACATCATCGACAGCGGATTGACGATCGCCTATCTGCGGCGCATCCTGTTAGAGCGTCAACCGGCCAGCTTGCGCATCTGCACTTTGCTCAACAAGAAAGAGCGTCGTGTCGTGGACGTGCCGTTGGATTACATCGGTTTCGACATCCCGAATGAGTTTGTGGTCGGTTATGGCATGGACTTCCGCGAATTGTACCGCAATCTGCGCTTCGTGGGAGTGCTCAAACCGGAGTTGTATCGCCCATGATCCCTTCGCAGAGCGCGCCGCGGCCGAGGTAGATGGCGATGCCCGAATTGCGTCAGAACATGGCCACAAAACAGTGGGTGATCATCGCGGCCGAGCGCGCCCGGCGCCCTCAACAATTCCTGGAAAGCTACCGTCCGTTGACCGAGGAACATCCCGCCTATGACCCGCGTTGCCCTTTCTGTCCGGGAAACGAAGAGCAGGAGTACGAAGTCATGCGCGTGCCCGCCGGAGAGGAGTGGCAGGTGCGCGTTTTGCTCAACAAATACCCGGCGCTGCAAAGAGAAGGGGAACGCATTCGTTCGTTTGACGGGGTGCACCGGCGTATCTCCGGCGTCGGACATCATGAAGTGGTGGTCGAGTCGCCGCGTCACAACGTATGTCCGGCCCTTACCAGCGCTCAACATGTGAGCATGGTGTTACAGACCATCCAGGCGCGCTGCTGTGAGCTGGCCGAAGACCCGCGCGTCGAACACATCATCTGTTTCCAGAACCACGGAGAACGTGCCGGCACCTCGCTGCTTCATCCTCATAGCCAGATCATCGCCCTGCCCGTGGTGCCCTACGAGGTGCGGATGCGCGCCGAGGAAGCGCGCCGTTATTTCGACGATACCGGCACCTGTGTCTTCTGTCAGATGATGCACGACGAGCTGCGCGCCGGCGAACGCATCATCGTAGAAAATGCGTCTTTTGTTGCCTTCATCTTATATGCGGCCTCGTCGCCGTTTCACACGTGGATCGTCCCGCGCCGGCACGCGGCTTCCTTTCTGCGTGCTGGTCCGGCTGAGCTGGCCGATTTGGGCGACATCTTGCGCCGCGTCTTGCGCAAGCTTTATTGTGGCTTGCGCGACCCGGATTACAACTACATTATCCGCACCGCGCCCTTGCGCGACCCCGGCCATGAGTATTTGCATTGGTATCTCACCGTGGTGCCACGGGTGACGCGCGCCGCTGGGTTCGAACTGGGCAGCGGCATGTTCATCAACACAATGTTGCCCGAGGA
>JANXAX010000203.1 GCA_025062175.1 Anaerolineae bacterium
GCCTATCCGCGAGCCGGTGAGCGGCGTGGCCATGGGACTGGTCACGGACGGCGAGCGACATGTGGTGCTGACCGACATCCAGGGCATGGAGGACGCCCTGGGGGATATGGACTTCAAAGTCGCCGGCACGCGCAACGGTATCACCGCGCTGCAAATGGATATCAAGATTCGCGGGTTGAGCTATGAGCTGATGGGAGAAGCCCTTGCTCAGGCACGGGATGCACGCCTCTATATCTTGGAGCGTATGCTCGAGACCATCGACAAACCGCGCCCACACCTGTCACCTTATGCGCCGCGTATCATTACCATCCATATTGACCCCGACAAAATCGGGAAGGTGATCGGCCCCGGCGGCAAGGTGATCCGCTCTATTCAGGAGGAGACTGGCACCAAGATCGACATCGAAGAGGACGGCTCGGTGTATATTGCCTCAACCGACAGTGAAGCGAGCGAACGCGCCATCGAGATGGTGCGTGCCTTGACGGAAGAGGCACAGGTGGGTAAAATCTACACAGGCAAGGTAGTGCGCATCACTGACTTCGGCGCCTTCGTGGAAATCCTGCCGGGCGTGGACGGTATGGTGCATATCAGCCAACTCGCAGATTACCGCGTGCCCCGCGTGGAAGACGTGGTGCGCGTCGGCGATGAGATTATGGTGATGGTCACCAGCATCGACCCGGATGGTAAGATCCGTCTGTCCCGCCAGGCTGTCTTGGAAGGGTGGACGGTCGAGCAGGCGCAGCGCGCCGACCGGCAACGCACCTCGGGCCGTACGCCCAGCGCGGCGCGCGAGCGGGGGAGCAACAGCCGCACTGCGCGTCCAAGTCCTAAGAACGTGAGCAAGCCAAGCCCAAGCAAACAACCGCCGCGCCGGCGTTGACAAGCAAATAAGAGGCAAACACCAGGAAAGAGACCCATTACACGATGACAGAGCTGCCACATTTACGGTCGGGTCAGCAAGGTTCACAACCGCAGCGTGACCAGGTGCGTCACAACAGTCACGACACGATACCCTTAACACGGCATCCCCGCGCGGAATATACAGGGATCAGACCGCGGCCGATGTGGCAGCATCCCACCCGAGTGATCAGCCCGACCGGCATCGCCGAAGCGCCGGCACTCTACCCGGTGCGCTCGGGTGTCTGGAAGCCCCATGGCGATCTTCATCCTATTTGGCGTTATATGGCGCGTGGGTTGCGCCTCTTGTTGGAGACCATCGCCCCGGCGATGATGGTCGCGCTCGTCATCAACCTGTTCGTTGCCCAGGCGACCCGCGTCCATGGCCAGAGCATGGAACCGACGCTGCACAGTGACCAGCGATTGGTGGTCGAGAAACTTTCCTACAATGGCTGGCTGCATCTGCGCTCTCCCCAACGCGGTGATGTAGTGGTGTTACGACTCAATGGTATGGATGAACTCTTGATCAAGCGGGTGATCGGCCTGCCCGGTGACCAGGTTGAAATCCGTGACGGTCAGGTGTTTATCAACCACCAGCGACTCGAGGAACCCTACATTGTCTTCCCTGCCAGCGGGAATTACGGTCCCATCGATGTCCCTCCGTTGCACCTCTTCGTCCTAGGAGATAATCGCAACTTCTCCAACGACTCGCGCACCTTCGGTCCCATCCCGATGAAGAATGTGGTCGGGCGGGCGTGGTTCTCCTATTGGCCGCCCGAAACGGTGGGGCCGGTGCAATGAGTGGGTTGCCAAAAAGTCTCCACGGGCGACCCGCGGACGCATAAGCACAGAAAATCGAGCACAGGGCATTCCTCGCGAAGAGGCGAGTGAAGCAGTCGCTCCTCGCAGACCCCGGTGTGTCCGCTCTGTGCGCTTTTTGATTTTCAGAAAGGAGGTGGTCGATGCACGCATTCCCGAGCACCTAGATATAGGTCGTTGTTCTCAGCGTCATGTACAGGCCGCTATCCAGAATTATCAGAGAAATGGGGGGGAGACCAACCATGAACAGCTCAAAAGCGTTTTTCATATTATTGCTGATTGCGCTGCTAACAATGTCGTTGGTAGCGGCCCGTCAACCGCTGGCGGTACCGACTGCCACTGCGCTGCCGGCGACCGCCACGGAGCCACAAGTGTTCAAAGTGGTCTTCATGCTGGCCGACTCGCCCACCGACAACGGCTGGAACGCCGCCCATTACCGAGGCATCAGCCAGCTGAAAACGCTCGGCGAGGTGATCGAGAGCAGTGGCCTTTCCTTTAAGGTGCAGCTGGCGGATGGGCGCATCCTGGATGTCAGCGTCATTGAAAAAGTCGGCTACAGCGATGCGGACATCGAGCGCGTGCTGCGTTCAGCACTGGAGAAGGGTGCGCAGATGGTCTTCGGCACCTGGTGGGATTCGCAGTGGGCCTTGTCCCGCCTGGCAGAGGAACGCCCCGACGTGCTATTTGAACACTGCAGTGGTTATCCAATGACCAAGAGCAACGGCCGCAATCTCGCCACCTATTTCATCAAACAAGAGCAAGGGGATTACGTTGCTGGCTATGTGGTGGGGCGGCTGGGCTACAGCAAGGTCGGTCTGGTGGGCACCCATCCCATCCCGGAGCCCGTGCGCGGCATCAACGGCTTCACATTGGGGCTGCAGCGTGGGCTGCGCGAGGCTGGCCAGGATCCTAAGGACGCCGAGGTGCGCGTCGTCTGGATCAACAGCTGGCTGGATGTCCAGAAAGAACAGCTCGCCGCGGATGGTCTCATCGCTGAAGGGTATAAGGTCATCCGGCAGATGGCTGATACCCCTTACAGCAGTCAGACCGCTTGCCAGGAGCCGGGAGTGGTCGCGGTGGGCTATGGCACCGACGTGACGCCCTATGCCCCCTGCGCGTTGGTCACCAATGAATGGAATTGGGGACCTTACTACATCACTCGCATCCAAGCGGCGCTCGCCGGCACCTGGAAACCGCACGATTGGTGGGGTGGCTTTGAGGCGGACGCCGTGGTCATGGCGGGTTGGAATGCGCAACTCGTCCCGGCTGAGGTACGCGCTGCGGCCGAGCAGATCATTGCCGATATCAAGGCCGGCTTCGAACCCTTCTGCGGCCCGCTCGGTGGCACCGGTCTGAACCCGGACAACAAAGAGGTGCGCATCGAAGTGCCCCAGGGCAAATGCCTGACCGACATGGATCTCCTAACGATGCAATGGTTCGTGGACGGTGTCAAGGGCGAATATCCCTCGCCACCGCCGGAGGGGCACAAGCTGGAGCTCCGGGACGCTCCGACACCCGTTCCCACGCCTACCGCGCAATAACCGATTTGCATCGGGCTGGGCAGGGGCGGCTCTCGAGCTGCTCCTGCCCACAGCCCAATCGACCGGAGGCATGGCACGATGGAAATCCGCGATACCTACACAGTGAGGCTGAAAGGTGGTTATCCTCTCCAGTTGCGTATGGTGAATATCGCCCGCGGGATAGCCATTTCGCTGATCAACTGTAACGATGAGCCATATGAGAAGATTGACGCCGTCGTCGCCGAACTGACCGCGCTCGTCCGGCCGTACCAGCCTGATGCCGTGGTGGGCATTCCAGAGCAGGGTATCCCGCTGGTGCATGGTGTGGGACGGGCGCTGGGCCTGCGACGTTCCTATCTGCTGCGCAAAACTCCTAAGGCGTTCGACATTGACCCGCTGGTTTACGAGTACACGTCGGTGACCAAACCGGACGTGGTGCAACGCCTCTATCTCCCCCGCGAGCACGCCCAGGAGCTGGACGGCAAGCGAGTGGCGATCATCGAGGATGTGACCAACACTGGCATGTCGCTGAAAGCGGTGCTGGAGCTCTTCCGCAAGGCCAAGGCGGAATGGAGCATTTCCATCAGCGTAGTTGGCATCTTCCTGGTGCTGACCGAGGGCTACGAATGGCGCAAGACGCTGGGCGAGGATGCCGCCCTCGTCCACGCGCTGGGGCATATCCCTGTCTTCCGTCCCGCCACATATGAGATCATCCCCGGTACCGAGTGAACCGCGCTGCCCACCGGGGGTACCCAGTGCACACGCGGTTCATGGCACCCCAGCGCCCCATTCATAGCATAAATCATGCTCTCATAATGCAATAGCCCCCGCACCTCTGCCGTTATTTGGTCGTCGTTTCCGGGCTCGCCTCGAGGATCGTGTAGGAGAAGGTAATCGGCGTGCCGGGTTGTAGGCTGGCGAGCGCCGAGCAATATTTGGTCTGCGAGAGCTCAATCGCGCGCGCAACCTTGTCTTCTGCCACTCCGTAGCCGGTGACCGTGTACTGGATGTGGATGGAGGTGAAACGTTTAGGATGTTCGGCAGCCTGTTCGCCGTTCACGTGCACGCGCAGGCCGGTCACCTTTTGTTGCATTTTGCGCAGGATCGCGATCACATCCATAGCGGTGCAGCCGGCTACGCCGGCGGCGAGCAGCTCCATCGGTCGTGGACCAGTGTTGCGTCCGCCCACGTCAGAGATGGCGTCGATAATGAAGGCGTGTCCGCTCGGCGTTTCTGCCACAAATTGCATCCCATCGACCAAGGTCACGGTTGCTTGGGCCATTTGAAATTCTCCTCGTGGTCCGGTGAATTGGGAATTGCATAGACCACCATACTATAGCGTGCCCTTGGCGAGAATGCAATGCCAGAAACCTGAGAGTGTTGAAAAACTTCATTGAAATTCAGGTTACGCGGGGACGGCGTGGCAGACCAGGCCGCAAACCGGTGCGAGGAGAGCAAGATGAAAGGCAAACATTTTCAGGAGACCAGAATGAACTCCTTCTGGGAGAGATTGTCTACCAGGAGATGGTGCTGGAGTACCAATTCCTGCGGCAGCAGAAGAAAGACGCGGACCAGGAGGTGGGGCCGGCGCTTGTGACGACACCTCCATATCAGGCCAGGCAGGGCGCTACAAGATTAGCGTAAACTTGGCGAGGCTGAGGAGTATCACGGATTGCGGCGCCGTCACTCTGTTGGATTGCTGCACTATGCCATCCAGGCCTTTTTGACAGCGATGGTGCTCCATCTCAAGCGCCTGGTGTGCTCGCTGACAGGGATGCCATTCCGCGGACGTGCCACCGCGAGGGCCTGGCCCAGGGCGAAGTCTGCTTGGATGCGGAAAAAGAGGGTGAAGGGGATGAAAATGGGCGAATGACGCCCGATATACGCTGGATCATTCGGGCTGAAGGGGCATTCGCAATCCGTCACCCAAGCAAGATAACCCTTTTCAGCGCGCTTTTTCAATACTCTCGTCATTCCAAGCTGG
>JANXAX010000204.1 GCA_025062175.1 Anaerolineae bacterium
CGAGGAGATCGCTGAGGAAGCCTTACGGTTGATCGAAGTGGAGTATGAACCCCTGCCTGCCATCCTGGACGCACGTCAGGCGCTAGACCACCCGGTGATCATCCACGATGAGCCGGATTACGTCGGCTTCGGCCACTCCGACCCGCGGCGCAATCTCGCCGCCCAGCTGCACATCGAGCTGGGGGATGTGGATGCTGCGCTGCAGCAGGCGGACCGCGTTTTTGAAGCGGAGTACAGCGTGCCGCGCGTACAACAGACGCCTATTGAACCGTACGTGTGCGTTACCTACTGGGATGAGGACGACCGCCTCACCTTCTACACCTCAACCCAGGTGCCTTTCCACATCCGGCGCATCCTCTCCCCAGTGCTGGGGTTGCCGGTGCGCCGCATGCGCGTCATCAAGCCGCGCATCGGGGGAGGCTTCGGCAACAAGCAGGAAGTGATGATCGAGGATGCCTGTGCGCATTTGACCATTGCCACCGGTCGACCGGTGCGGATGGAGTACACACGCGAGGAACAATTTGTCAGCAGCACGACGCGCCACGCGATGATCATCCGGCTGCGCACCGGAGTGATGCGCGATGGGCGCATCATCGCCCAGGAGATGCACGTGCTGAGCGACACCGGCGCCTATGGCAACCATGCCCTCACCGTCACCGGCAACACGGGCCACAAGGCGCTGGCGCTCTACAACGTGCCGAACATCCGCTTCCACGCCGACGTGGTCTACACCAATCTGCCGACGGCCGGCGCCTATCGCGGGTATGGGGTGCCGCAGGGGTTCTGGGCGGTTGAGACCCACATGGAGTGGATCTGCCGTGAGATGGGCTGGGATCCGTTGGAGTTTCGTCTGAAGAACGCCGTCAAGGCGGGTGACGAACACCCCATGAGTAAGGCATGGAGCGAGGGGCGCGCACCCAATCCGGAGATCATCCAGAGCTGCGCTCTGGAAGAAGCAGCGCGTTTGGGCGCTGCCCGTTTCGGTTTCCGCGCCGCGCGCGACGGAGAGGACTATCATATCGTGCCGGGCAAGCCCCATCTGCGCCGCGGACATGGGGTTGCCCTGGTGATGCAAGGGACAGCCATCCCCTATCTCGATATGGGCGCGGCCAGCATCAAGATGAACGACGACGGCAGCTTCAATCTCTTGATCGGTGCTGCCGACCTGGGCACCGGCTCGGATACCGTGATCGCCCAGATGGTAGCTGAGGTGCTCGGCTGTCGGCTGGAGGACATCATCGTCTATTCGTCGGACACCGATATGACCCCCTTCGACAAAGGCGCCTATGCCAGCAGCACGACATACATCAGCGGCGGCGCCGCCGTGCGGGCTGCCGAGCAAGTCGCGGCCCAAATCCGCGAACGCGCGGCGCTGATGTTCAACACCATCCGCCCGGCCGATTCGGCGCCCGTCCGTGCGAACGACATCGCGCTGCACGACCGACGCGCCTGGACGCCGGATGGACGTAGCCTGACGCTACAGGAGATCGCTTTGCACGCACTGCACACCCAAGATCAGCGGCAGATTATGGGCATCGGCTCTTTCGTCAGCCCGGTCAGTCCACCGCCCTTCGCCGCCCAGTTCGCTGAGGTCACTGTAGACATGGAGACGGGCCAGGTCACTGTGGAACGGTTGTTGATGGCCCTAGATTGCGGAGTGATTGTGAACCCGATTACGGCGAGCGGTCAGGTCGAAGGAGGAATGACTCAGGCGCTCGGCTACGCGGTGAGCGAGGAAATGGTCTTCGACGCGCGTGGCCGCATGGTCAATCCACGCTTCGGGGACTATCACATCTTCAGCGCCGACGAGATGCCCGAGATGCAGGTCTTGTTCGTGCCGTCCTACGAACCGAGCCACCCGTTCGGGGTCAAGGCGGTGGCGGAGATCCCTCTGGACGGTGTAGCACCAGCAGTGGGCAATGCGGTGGCCGATGCAATTGGCCTCTTCATCCGCGATATCCCGCTGACACCCGAGAAGGTGTGGCGTGCATTGCATCGTACAGGCATATGATGCAACCCACACAGGATCGTTCCCGTACGCGCCCGATCGAGCTGCCGCCACGCTCCAAGGGCGCCCCTAGCGCAGAGGCAGCCATACGAGTCCTGGGCACTGGTGCTTTCAAGGCCGGCATAGCGGGCATCGTCGCGATGACGGTGCTGATGCTGATCAGCCTGGTGGATATCCCGCTCCTGCCGTGTCTGGTGATCCCGGGGTTCATCTCGATCCTGATCGCCAATGGGATTCTGGCGGGGTTGTTGTCCAACGAACGTTTGAACTCCCCAGGACAGGCACGGCAGGCTGGGCTGCTGGCCGGGCTTGTCACCGGTCTGGGAGCGACCTTCGTGGCGATGGTGCTGGCAGCGTTCGGCATGATGTTCACCGGTCTGGGTGAAGGGGTGCGCGCGCAATTCACGCCGGCACAGCTGCAGAATCTGGCCGCGATGGGCATCAGCCCGCAGACGGTGCGCATTGCCGGGGCGGTTTTCTTTGCGCTGCTCATCTGGGGGGTCTTTGGCACGGTCATCGCCGCCGCGCTGGGCATGTTGGGCGCACACCTGTACTACCGACTGCGCTGAAGGATGGAACAGAGCCTGCGAGGTGCGTTTCAGGATGCAAGGAGGCAACGGCCCGAAAGGGAGACCGTTATTCAAGCCGCGGCCGTCAGGGAGCGGTTCTATCCCCTTCTCCCTGGCGCTCTCCTAACCCGGGGAGAGGCGAGCTACTTGCCGACGCGCGTGGCCCGCAGACTCATTTCGCCCCACAAGTGTGCTGCATCCGAGCTGGGTTCTATCCTTGTTCCAGCACCAGCCGGCGGATCAGCGGCAGGGCGGCTTTCAGCGCGCGGGCACGATGGCTGATACGATTCTTGACAACCGGTTCGAGTTGCGCCATGGTGCAACCGAATTCGGGCACGTAGAAGATCGGGTCGTAGCCGAAGCCGTGTTCGCCCTGAGGACGCCAGTCAATATAGCCTTCGACGCTCCCGCTGGCCGTCTCGCAGCGACCATCGGGCAAGGCGATTGCCACGACGCAACGGAAACGGGCTGTGCGCTGCGGCCACGGCACGTCCTTGAGCTGCTGCAGCACCAAGGCAATGCGTTGGGCGTCTTGGCCGCGTGTGGTGTTGCCGTAACGTGCCGAATGCACCCCAGGCGCCCCGCCGAGGGCATCGATCTCCAAACCCGAGTCATCGGCTAGTGTGGGCAATCCACTTTGGGCGGCGAAGAAACGCGCTTTGAGGATGGCATTTTCGGCAAAGGTATGACCGCTCTCCTCGGGTTCGAGAGCGATGCCAACTTCGGCGAGGCCAACCAGTTCCAGAGGGAAATCTGACCACACTTCGCGAAACAGCATGCGAAACTCCCGCAACTTGCCGGGGTTGTGAGTCGCAATCAAAAGAGCTTTGACATTCATTAGGATAATCCGATGCATATGACTACAGTTTTGTTAGTTCGTCATGGTCAGACGGTGTGGAATCGCGAACAGCGCTTTCGCGGCCAGGTCGAGGTGCCGTTGGACGAGACCGGACTGCTCCAGGCAGCGGCATTAGCACAACGCATCGCAGCTGCCTGGAAACCGGTGGCCATCTATGCCAGCCCTTTGCAACGCACGCTCCAGACCGCCGCTCCCGTGGCGCGGGCGTGCGGTCTGGAGGTGATCCCGCATACTGGATTGCTGGACATCAACTTTGGCGCGTGCACTGGCTTGTCCGAAGCGGAGTTTGCCACGCGCCATCCGCAGCTGGCAGCAGCCTGGTATGAACATCCTCATACAGTGCGTTTTCCCAAGGGAGAAGCGCTGGCCGATGTGCAGCGGCGTGCCGTCGCCCTGCTGAGTGATGTAGTCGCGCAACATCCGGATCATACGGTGGTATTGGTGACGCACCTGGTGGTGTGTCGTGTGCTGCTCTGCCATTTCTTAGGGCTGGATATGAGCCACTTCTGGGAATTCGAGCCGGCGCCGGCTTCGCTCAGCATTTTGGAAATCTCCACCCGTGGGCATTTGCTGCGCACGCTCAATGACACAGCCCATCTCCACGAGCTCACCGCTGGGCAGAGCTCATAGTATCCTCGCTTTTGTTTCTTGTCCATTTTTGCCTTTCCATAGGGTGCGTTTCAAATTGAGGGCGAGCTGAGCAGCGGTCTGGAAGGCTGGCGACTGAAACCGTGCTGGCAGGCGTCCCTCTGCATGGGCGCTTGCCAGGCGCGTTGCGCTGAGTCCGAGCCGCGACTGCCCGCCAGGGAGCGTTTTTTCTCACCCTAGTTCTTCTCTCACCGGGGGAGAGGAAGCCACTTGTACGGACGATTGGCCGATAGCCCCTACGCGCTACGCGCCTGGCCTATCATCCTGCACGCTGCTGTATTATTTCCCGCACCGGGGATTTTGTCCTATAATGGGTGTATATCCTACTATCGGGACGCCGGTCAGACATGGAAAAACCCCTAGAGGGCTCTGTCGCATTGGTGACCGGTGCTGGGCGTGGCATCGGGCGTAGCATCGCCCTGACGCTGGCAGCAGCAGGCGCCCGGGTGGCGCTGGCGGCACGCAGCATTGCCCAATTGCAAGCTGTCCAGCAGGAGATCATCGCCGCCGGCGGTGAGGCCGCCTGTTTCCCCACCGACATCGCGCAGGAGGCCCAGGTCGTGCGCCTGGTGGCGGCGACGGTGGAGCATTTTGGCCAGCTCGACATCGTGGTCAATAACGCTGGTGTGGGATTTTTCGTTCCCCTCGAACATACCTCGGTCGAGCAGTGGGACTATATGATGGCGGTCAACGCACGCGGGCCATTCTTGATCTGTCGAGAAGCGTTACCTCATCTGCGACGTAGCACGCATCCCTTTATCGTGAACATCTCCTCAGTGGTGGGGTTAAAGGGATATGCCAATCAAGCAGGTTATAGCGCCTCGAAACATGCCTTGCTGGGCATGACCAAAGCGCTGGCGCGTGAGGTACAAGCGGAGGGCATTCGCGTCCACGCCATTTGCCCAGGTGGTGTGGACACTGACCTCATCAGTCAAGCGCGACCTGATCTGGACCGTTCCGACTTGATGAAGCCGGAGGAAATTGCCGAGATCGTGCTCTTTTTGGTCACGCGCCGCGGCAACGCCGTGATCGACGAAGTCGACGTCCGTCGGCGCAGCGCCACGCCTTGGGGATAGTCTCTCAGAAGCGAATGCATTATTTTGTCCCGTCGGGAGGAGAGAATTG
>JANXAX010000205.1 GCA_025062175.1 Anaerolineae bacterium
AACATACGTGCGGCGCGGTGCAGGGGGTACATTGCCTGTCGGGCCCAGCGGCACCGTCAGCTGCTGGCCGGGATAGATGTACCATGGGTTGGAGATGCCGTTCGCCTGGGCGATCGCCTCGACCGTAGTGTTGTAGCGCAGCGCGATGCGGAACAGCGTCTCACCAGGCTGCACGATGTGGATGGTAGTAGCGCCGCCGGGCGCCGGTGCGGAGGGCGCAGAGGCAGTCGGGATGATCAGCTGCTGACCCACCCGGATGATGTCGCTGCTCAGCCCGTTCGCGCTCTTGAGCGCCTCCACGGTCACACCGAACTGCGCGGCGATGGAGAAGAGTGTGTCGCCCCAGCGCACCACATAGGTGGTGCCGGAGGGTGCCGGGGGCGCCGCAGGCACAATCGTCACCACCGGCAGCGGTGTGGGCGAGGCGAGGTCGATGGGCTGCAACGGGAAGGTCTCCAGCGCTGGCGTCAGCACCGGCACCGGCGTGGGAAATGGCTCCGCCTCAGCCACGGCAAGAGCCGGTGTGACCATCTCGGTCGGCGTGGCGGTCGGTGTCGGGGTGGAGGTTGGGGCGATCAGCTCCGCAAAGCCCCTCTCCGGCGTGGCAGTAGGAGGCACCGCAATCCGTGTGGCACGCAGGGTGGGCGTCAGCGTGGGCAACACATCGATCGGCAATGGCGACACCACCAACACCAGCGTGGCGGTCGCCGCATTTGCCTGCGCCATCGGAGCAGGTGGACGCCCCGACGGTTTCTCGCGCGTACACCCGGCTGCCAGGGCAAGCGACACCAGCAGCACCGGGATCACTAGATACCACGAGGCCCTTTTCATTACAGGTCTCCCCTTGAAATGTTATGTAGACCGCTTAAACTATACCACAGAAAGCGATTTACGTCAAGCAGAAAAGCGTGGGCCATTTCGATTTGAGGGTGAATGAAGGAGGGCTGACATCCGAGCCGCGCCGCGAGGGAGCAGTCTGTTTCCCTCCCCACCCCAGCCCTTCCCCACAATCGGAGAGAGTCGCCACCCCCTCGCCCTGCGTGGAAGAGAGGGCTGGGGGGTGAGGGGAGCGCGAGAACGACTCAACTCGCGCCTGGCGGGCATAGCTGCGCATCCCCCTGCGGGGACGCTGCCGGCCGCAAGCTGTCCCCGCCCCCTTTCAGGGGGTTTTGGGGCACGCGATAGCGTGGTTGTGCACCGGTGGCAGGTGCGTGTGCGCCCAGGGCTGAAGCCCTGAGCTGGTGGCCCAAGCTCTGCGGGCTGTATAGCTGGTGCCAGATGAAGTCGGCTGTGAGCCGACTCGAGATCCCAGCCATAGACTTCAGCCCGCCGGCTGGTACGATGGACGCGCGTCGCGCAGTCGTGCTTGAAAGAGCTGGGGTGAGGCGGACCGCTGGCTGACGTGCACGACTCGGTGCGACCCCGTCCGCGCAGGCAGATGGTCGGGCGCAGGGCGTAGGGGTGCAGCACGCTACACCTCTATAAGGCGATGTCAATCGCTCGGACTCATGGGGTACGCGCACAGGCGTGGCTCTGTGCGGATTCCGGGCTTCCGACGTGCCGGCGCGTTAGAACGTGTAGCCGTGCACCGCCAGTTGGTCGCCCAGCTGGGTGCCGGTGGCAGCGAGCGTGCCGGCGGGCAGCTCGATGACGAAGTGCGCGCGCCGGTTGAACTGGCCGACGCGCCACGGCTTGAGCGCGTGGTGCAGGCCGACCACCTTGAGCGCGCGATCCACGTAGAGCACGTCGATGGGGAAGCGCATGAAGAACATGTGGATCGCATTACAGGGCACGATGAGCAGCCCCTCGCCGGGCGCCAGGCCGGAACGGCCCAGCAGCCCCTTGAGGCGCGTCCAGTGGTTGTCAGCCACCTGGCCGCGGGTCACCAGCGTCTGGCCACGGGTGAGGTTTTCGACGCGGACGGTTGGGGGTGCCATGGCAAGCCTTCTGGACAGCTGCACCCTCTAGCATGGCATAAAGCCGAGCCCAACGCAATTCCGTCCTCTTGGCCCTTGCGCATAACCCACGGTGTGGTATCATGTTCATTAGAACAAATGTTCTTATCACACACGGAGCACGAAGATGCGACACTGGGTCAAACTGCACACCAAGATCCTGCGCAACCCGGCCATGGGCCGGCTCACCTGGGCAGACATAGGTGTCTGGACGATGCTGCTCGCCCTAGCGGGCGAGCTCGAAGACTACGACGCCGATGGCGCACTCACCGGCCGGCTCGACACCCTCGAAAACATCGCCTGGCATCTGCACAGCAGCGTCGAAGAGCTCACCCCCATCATCGAGCACCTCATTCAACGCGGCCTGCTGCACTGCGACGCTGATGGCGTCCTCTACATCTCCGACTTCGCAGCCACCCAGGCATGTGATACCCCGGCCGCGCGCATGCAGCGCTACCGCCAGCGCAAGGCCGCTACCGCCGCGTTACGCGAGTGTGACGCGACCGTTACGCCACCGTTACGCGAGCGCGACGCGACCGTTACGCTGCTCCCGCACGAGCGTAACACGGCGATGACACCGCTTTCACACGGGCATAACGCCGCCGTTACGCCCGCATTACGCGAGGTAGCTGAATCAGAACAGAATCAGAACAGAATCAGAACAGAACAGAATCAGAACAACATACAGAACAGAACAGAGCAACAGCATAACAGAACAGACACAGAGCCATATGTTGTTGCTGTTGGTGACATCGCTATGAATGAGTCTGGTGTGAATCGTCTTAAAGAGCTACCGACGTGGACATATCGCCCGGGAGAATGGTCTGCTGTTGAGGAACGCTTTGAAGCGCAGTCGGTGATGACGAATCGTGCGGCGGAAGCGGCTGGGGCTCATTGCTCGGCCAACCAACCGCGCAAGACCGTTGGCGCGGCGCTGTGGTCGAAGGACGAGACAGCGGCGCAGGAGATAGTGTGGGATGCCGAACGCGCCCTGCTGCACGCGGAGCTGATCGCGCTGGGCGTGGACGCGACGATGGCGGCACAGCTGGTGCAGAAGCATCCCCCGGAGCGCATCCGGGCCTGGTGTGCGGAGCAACGCCGGCAGCGCGCCCAGGGCGACGCGGCGAACATTATCGTCCCGCGCATCGCCCGCAGTCGGCCGCCACCGCACGCCGATCGCTGACCGCATCCCTGGGATGCGCGTGTGGGAGATGCACGTGGTGTGGCGGAGGTCACCTCGCACCCCCTGGCCCCGCGCTCGCCGCGGCGGGCAAGGGGTGGTCACCTCACCTCCCCCATCCCCTCTGCCACACGGGGCGAAGGGGGCTGTCTCCTGCCCCGTGGACGAGGCGGGTTGGGGTGGAGGAAGCAGACTGCTTCTTCACCGTCGCGGCACGGAGATGTAGACCCGGACACCGAGATGATCGACCGTTGTGGCACAATTTTTGCAATTTTCTTGGGGTCACATTTGACAAGAGCGTTTGTGCCATATTACACTAGGCGCGCTGTGTTTCCCCAGGCCAGCAGCGTGCACCCGCCCGATCGAGGATGCCGACGCGATGCCGATTGAATACATTCCTGTGCTGGTCCTCTTTGTCCTGGCAACCGCCATTGCCATCGTCGCATTGGCATTGCCCCCGTTCTTAGGACCGCGCCGGCCCAGCCCGGCCAAGCTGGAAGCCTACGAATCCGGCAAGCTGCCTTATGGCGATGCGCGCCGCAAGGTGCCCATCCGCTATTACAAGGTGGCGCTGTTGTTTGTCATCTTCGATTTGGAGGTGGTCTTCTTCTATCCCTGGGCGGTCGTCCTGCGCCAGCTGCGCCTCTTCGGATTGATTCAAATCGCCATCTTCACCGCTCTGCTGGTGATCGGCTACCTGTACGAGTGGAAGAAGGGTGGTTTCGAAATGGAATGAGAGCTTGGGACGAGATGGAGAACGTCTGGGTGTGAGGTTTTGGTATGACGAGGATGGATGGGATTTTACGCTCTGAACAGCAACCGCGTAGCGGGGCCTTGGGCATCCTGCTGACGACCTTGGAGCAGGTGGTCAACTGGGGGCGCAAGTATTCGCTCTGGCCGATGACCTTTGGGCTGGCGTGCTGCGCCATGGAGATGATCGCCGCCGGCACGTCGCGCTTCGACATCGCGCGCTTCGGCGCCGAGGTCTTCCGCGGCTCGCCGCGCCAGGCGGATCTGATGATCGTCTCCGGACGTGTGTCGAACAAGATGGCGCCGGTGGTGAAGCGCCTCTACGAGCAGATGCTCGACCCCAAGTGGGTGATCGCCATGGGGGACTGCTCTTCGGTGGGCGGGCCGTTCAACAACTACGCCATCGTGCAGGGGGTGGACAAGCTCATCCCAGTGGACGTGTACGTGCCCGGCTGCCCGCCACGGCCGGAGGCGCTCTTCGACGCCATCGTCAAGCTGCAGGAGAAGATCCAGCGGCAGGAGAAGCTGGGCGAGCGGCGATGAACGCGAGCAACATCACAGCCGAGGCGATCAAGGCGCGTTTCCCATTGGCGGTCGAGGCGGTCACCGAGTTCCGCGGCGACCTGGTGCTCACCCTCAAGCGCGAATTCCTCCGCGACGTGGCGCGCATGCTGCGCGACGATCCGCGCCTGCAGTACGACCTGCTGCTCGACCTGACGGCAGTCGACCGGCTGAAGCTGGGGGTCACCCCGCGCTTCGCCACGGTGTATCAGCTCTTCTCTATTCCGCGGCGGCAGAGCGTGCGGCTGGTGGTGCCGCTGCCGTGGGACGGCACCACCGACATGCCCACCTGCCCCAGCGTGACCGAGATCTGGCCCACGGCGAACTGGCACGAGCGCGAGGTCTACGACCTGATGGGCATCCGCTTCGAGGGACATCCCTGGCTGCGCCGCATCCTGATGCCCGAGAACTGGGTCGGCCATCCGCTGCGCAAGGACTACCCGCTGGGCGGCGAGCCGGTCAACTTCTCCGACGACCGCACCAACCCGCGCTTCGCCCATCTGGGACAGCAAATCATGGCAGGCCTCTCTTTCCCCAGCGAGCTGCCGCCCGGTGTGGACGCCGAGAACCACATGGTGATCAACCTGGGGCCGCAGCACCCTGCCACCCACGGTGTGTTGCGCGTGGCCGCGGAGATGGATGGCGAGCAGATCCGCAGCGCCCACTGTGACATCGGTTACCTGCATTCCGGCTTCGAGAAGACGGGCGAGAACAAGCGCTACGAGAAGTTCATCCCCTACACC